>JALVDI010000016.1 GCA_027009115.1 Polyangiaceae bacterium
GAGCTTGAGGACCTCCCCGCGCCGCCGGCCCGAGAGACCCACGGGACCGACCAGATCTCCCTCGAAGACCTCGAGCAGATGGCCGCCGAGCATCGGCGCGCGGCGGTGCCCGAAGGCCTCAAGCCGGTCCCTCGGCCCCGCCGCGACTCGGGCCTGAACCTCACCGCCGCCACGCCGCTCTTCGACGACAGCTCGGGGCCGCACGCCGCGCGAGCCCAGCCGGAGATCCCGGACGGCATCGGGGTCCCCGTGGTCGCGCAGGCCGCGACGATGCCGGCCGCCGCAGCTCACCCCCCAACGGCGGCACGCGGCCGACGACGCCGAGGGGTCGGGCTCACCGTCGTGATCGTCGCGATGGTGCTCGGCCTCGCGATCATCGTCGGCAGCTTCCTTTACGCGCGTCACAAGCAGGCGCAGGCAGACGAACTCCGGCGACAGCGGCTCCAGGAGCGTTTTCAGCAGCTCCGCGGGGGCGAGTGAGAGTGACACGGTGGGCGGCGTCAACAGCCGCCCTCTCCGTGCGCCTCACGAGCGAGAGCCAGGCCCTGCGCGCCCCATCGGCTGGACGACCTTCCCGAGCTGGACGAATCACGAAGCCAGGCCCTGCGCGCCCCATCCGGCCTTCGAGGTTTCCTCGCCCGGCAGCAACCCGCATGGGCGCCCTCGCGACCGCGATCCATCGCCGTCGACACTGGGGCGGACTGTTGGGGACGGTACCCGGCGGCTTTCAGAGGGCGCGCTCGATGAGCGCCTGGATCTTGGCCTTGGGCACCGCGCCCTGCTGGTGGGCCACTTCGGCGCCGCCCTTGAACACCTTCAGGGTCGGGACCCCCCGAATGCCGCACGCCGCCGCGGTGCCGGGGCTCTCGTCGATGTCGACCTTCACGACCTTGACGCGCCCGGCGAACTCGCTCGCGAGCTGGTCGACGAAGGGCTCGATCTGCTTGCAGGGCCCACACCAGGTCGCCGAGAAGTCCACCAGGACCGGCACGTCCGACTTCAGCACCTCGGTCTCCCAGTTCAGATCGTTCACCTTCGAAACGTTCGCCATCGGCTCCTCCGGAAAAAGGATCTCCTAGAGACTGCGCCGCCTGCTGTCAACGGGCGGCGGCGGCCACCGGGGGTGGAACCCTCGGATCGCGTCGCGCCCCCTCCACGTGTTAAACTGGCGCCGTGCCGAGCCATCGCCTCTTCGTGTCCCAAGACACCTTGGACCTTTGGATGACCGAGGGCCGCGTGGAGGTCGAAGGCGAGGTCATGACGCTGCTGCCGGACCGGCAGCGCTTTCAGCTCAAGACCGCCGTGCACTTCGTCGAGGAGCTCGCGGGCGGCGACCCGGCAGAGCTCATCGGAAAGGTCAAAGACGTCGAGCAGCTCGTCGAGATGGGAGGCGAACACGTCGCGGACTCCGTCATCTATGGGGACTCGGCTTATCAGGTAATCGAGGGCTTCCTCGGCGAGCCCATCTGGGACGAACACGCGACCCCACCGAGCGGGGACGCCGTACCCGGCGACAACGTCACGGCCCTCGCTCGCTTCTTCCTCGGGAGGCGGTGAGCCGCCGTGGTGTGTTGACCGATGGGAGGCGCTCTCTTCATCGCGACGGCCATCGCCTACGCCGTCGCCACCGCGCTGTTCACCGGCGCGCTCACCCGGGGCACCGCGGGGCTCAAGCGCGCCGCCCGCTGGGTGCTGATCGCCGCCGTCGCGCTGCACGGGATCTACCTCGGGCTCGACAGCCTCGACGATGGAACGCCCCCGATGGGTCGCGTCCACGAGACCCTCACGGGCTTGTCGCTGGGCGTGACCCTCGCGTTCCTCCTCGCGAGCGCACGCCGTGAGGGAATGGCCGTCCTGGGCGCCTTCATCACGCCCGTCGCGCTCTTCTTCTTCTTGGGCTCGGGGCTCGGCCGCAGCGTCGAGCACGTCAGCGACGAGGTCCGCTCCATGCTGGCACCGATCCACATCGGCGCCAATGTGCTGGGTCTGGTCGCTTTCGCCCTCGCCTTTGGCGCAGCCGTGGCGTACGTCATCCAGGAACGGCAGCTCCGCAAGAAGACGCTGAGCGGGCTCTTCCAGCGCCTCCCGGCCCTCGACGTCCTCGACCGCTTTGGCCTGCGCGCGGTGAGCGTGGGCTTTCCACTCCTGACGGTGGGCATCGTCACCGGCGCCTTCTGGGCCTTCCGCATCCACCCGGGCGCTCCGGTCGTCAGCACCGCGCAGGCCTTCGCGCTCATCGCCTGGCTCCTCTTTGCCGGGGTCCTACTGCTGAGGCTGGCCGCCGGTTGGCGGGGACGACGCGCCGCCATCGGCACCATCGTCGGCTTCCTCTGCACCGCCGTGGTGCTCGTGGGCTACGTCTTCCGAAGCACCGGGGGCGCTTCATGAGCGAGCTGCTCGTCGTCGGCGTGTCGCACCACACGGCACCCCTCGAACTGCGCGAGAAGCTCGCTGTGAACGGTGACGCCCTCACGGAGCTGATCGAAGAGGTGCGCCGAGAAGCCTTCGCCGAGAGCGTCGTGCTCTCGACCTGCAACCGCGTCGAGCTCTACGGCGCCGCCGACGATCCTGCCGCCGCGGCCGCACGGGCCCGGGCGCTGCTCGACGGACGCGCAGGGCGCCCCCTCGACGACGAGCTCTACACCCACCGCGGCCGCGACGCCGTGCGGCACACCTTCCGGGTCACCTCGAGCCTGGACTCCATGGTCGTGGGCGAGCCACAGATCCTCGGCCAAGTGAAGCAGGCCTTCGAGACCGCTCAGGATCTGGGCACCGTGGGTATGGTGCTCGGCCGCTGCTTTCAGCGCGCCCTGGCCGTCGCCAAGCGGGTGCGCTCGGAGACGCGCATCGCTGAAGGAACCGTCAGCGTCTCGTCGATTGCCAGCGAGCTCGCGCTCAAGATCTTCGGCGACCTCTACGGGCGGAACGTCGTGCTCCTCGGCGCCGGTGAGATGGGAGAAGCCGCCGCCAAAGCACTCTCCAGCAGCGGTGCGCGCCTTCGGGTCGTCAACCGGAGCGTCGAGAAAGCCGAGCGCATCGTGACCGAGTGCGGCGGCGAAGCCGTGAGCGTCGAGAACCTCGCCGCCGAGCTCGTCGGCGCAGACGTCGTCATCACCTCGACTTCGAGCCCCAAGTACGTTCTTACCTGGGAGCTGATGCGGGAGGTCGTGCGCGCTCGCAGGCACCGGCCGCTCTTCGTCATCGACATTGCCGTGCCGCGTGACGTCGACCCGCGCGTAGGTGAGCTCGAAAACGTCTACTGCTACGACGTGGACGATCTTCAACAGGTCGCCGAACAGAACCTGGCGCTGCGGCGCAAGGAGGCCGCGGCCGCCGAGCGCATCGTCGAGATCGAGGTCGCGGAGTTCGAGGCCTGGCGTCGCTCCCTGGACCTGACGCCCACCATTGTCGGCCTGAGGAGCCGGTTTACCGAGGTCGTGCGCGGCGAGCTCGAGCGCACGCTCCCGCGTCTGGGCGAGCTCTCCGCGGCCGAGCGCCAGACCCTCGACAAGATGGCGCAGGCCATCGTCAACAAGCTCCTCCACCGGCCGCTCTCGGCGCTCAAGAAGAGCAACGGTGAACCGGAAGGAGCGGAGCTCATCGCCACCGCACGCCGGCTGTTCGAGCTCGACGAGAGCCTCCGAAGCGGCAGCGAAGGAGAAGAGCCGGCCCGAGCCTCCGTGGCACTGACCCCGAAAAAGAGCTGACGGTTGACAACCCCGGCGCCGAAGCGCTTGGTAGGCCGGTGACCACGATTCGCATCGCCACGCGGCGCAGCAAGCTCGCTCTCTGGCAGACCCGCTGGGTCGCCGAACACCTGCGCGCGCAGGCGCCGGACCTGAGGGTCGAAGAGGTCCACGTCGTGACCGAGGGCGACCGGGTGACGGACAGGCCGCTGCACCGGGTGGGCGGCAAGGGGCTGTTCGTGAGCGAGGTCGAAGCCTATGTGGCGCGCGGAGAAGCCGACCTGGCGGTGCACTCCCTCAAGGACGTCCCCGGCGATGTGGACCTCGCCGAGGGATGCGAGCTTCTCTGCGTCCCCAAACGGGAAGATCCCCGCGACGTCCTGCTGACCCGCGACGGCGCTGAGCTGATGGCCTTGAGCGCGGGCGCGCGCGTCGGCACCGTGTCGCCGCGCCGGGTCTGTCAGCTCCGCGGACATCGTCCAGATCTCGCTTACGAGACCCTCCGCGGGAACGTCCCCACGCGCCTGGGCCGCCTCGACGCCGGAGACTTCGACGCCATCGTCCTCGCCGCGGCCGGGCTGAGGCGGCTCGGGCTGCTAGAGGGCCGGCCGCACCAGGTCCTCTCACCCGACACCTGCCTGCCCGCCGTCGGCCAGGGAACCCTGGCCATCGAGGGACGCGCCGACGATGCGCGGCTGCGCGCGCTGCTCGCACCGCTGGAGCACGGCCCGACGCGCCTGGTGACGACGGCCGAGCGTGCCATGCTGCGCCGGCTGCAGGGGAGCTGCCGCGTCCCGATCGCCGGCTTCGCCGAGCTCGTGGACGGCGGACAGCGGCTGCGACTGCGGGCCCTGGTCGGCGACCCGGACGGAGAGCGCCGCCTCACCGCGAGCAGCGACGTCTACCTCGAAGCCCGGGACCACCAGGCGCGGATCGACGAGGCGAGGCGTCTGGGCGAGGAGGTCGCCGAGGCGCTCATCGCACGCGGCTCGCGCGAGCTGATGCGCGAGGCCGAGGCCGCCGCGATGCGCCGGACGCGAGGCCTGAACTGAGCTGGCGAGACGGACTCAGTTGCTCGCGAGGATGCGCTGGACGCCCTTCTCGCTTGCTGTCAGGAGCGCGTCGCGTGCGACGTTGCCGCCGAGGCACGCGATGAACAGCTCCTGGCCGTTGAGCTCGAGGGGACGCACGGCGACCTCCCCCCCGCGCAAGAGCGGCGGCAGGCGCATGCCGAAGGGCGAGCGGCCCATGAGCGGCGCCATCGCGCCGAGCTCCTCACAGACGCCCTGCTCCCCCGCGGCGGCGAGCACCAGCCCTTCGTCGTCGGCGAGCACGAGCGCCTCGAACCGTCCATGTTCCCGCGCATGCTCCAGCTGGTAGCGAAGCGCGGTGCCAGGCTCGGAGCTGCGTCGGGTCCTGCGTTCTCGAATGGTCCACATCGGTGTCGATTCCCTGGGTAGGCATGTGTAGGCAACCATCCTACCTTCCGCCCCCCGGCCCCTCCAAGAAACTGACCGGCGTCCTCGACTCGCCCGGTGGGCAGGGCGTGGTATGTCCCGCAGCCAATGGGAGGCCTGGCAGAGCTTCTGGCGACGCGACGCGTGGTGGTCACCGTGGGCAGTGGAGGGGTCGGCAAGACCACGACAGCCGCCGCGCTGGCCACCTACGCCGCGATGGAAGGGCGACGGGTCCTTTGCCTGACCATCGACCCTGCGAGGCGCCTCGCCAACAGCCTCGGCCTCGAAGAGATGACCCTCGACGAGCAAGCCATCACCGCAGAGCGCTTCGCCCAGCACGGCCTCGAGCTCAAGGGCGAGCTCTACGCGATGATGCTCGACACCAAGCGCACCTTCGACGACCTGGTGCGCCGCTACGCGTCCTCCCCCGAGGTCCGCGACCGCATCCTCGGCAACAAGATCTACCGCTACGTCGCCACCTCCCTCGCCGGCACGCAGGAGTACATGGCGATGGAGAAGCTCCACGCCGTCCGTGCCGAAGGCGACTGGGACCTCATTGTCCTCGACACCCCCCCGACGTCGAATGCCCTCGATTTCCTCGACGCCCCTGAGCGCATGGTGGACGCCATCGACTCGCCGGCCATGCGCTGGTTCATCCAGGCCTTCGAGGGCGCCGGCAAGTTCAGCTTCGGCCTGGTAGGCAAGGGCGCCGCGTTCCTCCTCCGGGGCCTGAGCCGCTTCACCGGCACGGCGTTCCTCGAACAGATCGCCGAGTTCATCGGGGGCATCAACGACCTCTTCGGTGGCTTCCGAGAGCGCGCGGCGGCCGTCAGCGGAGCTCTACGCAGCCCCGACGTCGCCTTCGTGGTCGTCACCAGCCCTGCGCCGATGGCCGTCCGGGAGGCCATCTTCTTCAGCGACCGGCTCAAGGAAGCAGGCATGCACCGTGACGCCTTCGTCGTGAACCGCGTCCACCAGCTCCTTGCCGAACCGAGCGCACCAAGGGAAGCGCTCCTGGCGGCCTTCGAGCAGGCCTGCCCCGAGCTCGACGCGCCCAGCGTGCTCGAGCGAACCCGGCGCGCCCTGGAGGACGAGCGGCTGCGCGCGGTCGCGGACCGAATCGAGAGCGATCGGCTGCGGGCGCACGTCGGCCACGACGTCCTCTTCGTCGAGGTCCCCGCCCTGGAGGAAGACGTCCACGACCTGGGCGGGCTTGCGGAGATCGCCCGCTATCTCACCACTTGAGGAGCCAGAGATGAGCCAAGACGTCGTCGCGATCGTGCTCGCGGCAGGACAGGGCACGCGGATGAAGAGCGCCCTACCCAAGGTGCTTCATCGCATCGCGGGGCGCACCCTCGTCGAGTGGAGCGTCGCTGCGGCCCTCGACGCCGGCGCCCGCGAGTGCGTCGTGGTCGTCGGCCACGGCCGCGACACCGTCGAGGATGTGACGCGCCGGCGCTTCGGCGAGCGCGTACGCTTCGCGCTCCAGACCGAACAGCACGGGACAGGACACGCCGTCCGCTGCGCGATGGAGCAGGCCCTCGCCGACTTCGAAGGCACGGTCTTGATCCTCTACGGCGACTGCCCGGCGACCCCCCCGGCCACGCTCAAAGAGCTGCTCGCCAAGACCCGCGGCCGCCGCCTGGGACTCGTGACCGCCCGCCTCTCTAGCCCGAGAGGCTACGGCCGGATCCTCCGCCGGGAAGGGCGCGTCGTCGGCATCCGCGAAGACAAGGACTGCGACGCCAGCGAGCGCGCGATCGACGAGGTCAACCCCGGCATCTACGCCGTCGATGCTGCGTTCCTGCGCGCCGCCATCGCAGATCTCGGGAGCGACAACGCCCAAGGCGAGCTCTACCTCACCGACGTCGTGGCGATGGCTGAAGACGTCGTGGACGTCCAAGGAGAGATGCGCCAGCTCCAGGGCGTCAACGACCGCTGGCAGCTCGCTGCCTGCGCCGCCGTTCTCCGCGAACGCATCAACGAGGCGCTCGCCCGCGCGGGTGCCGGCTTGGTCGATCCCTCGACCACCTACATCGACGCCGATTGCGTGGTCGAAGCCGACGCGACCGTCGCGCCCCAGGTGCACCTGCGCGGCCGATGCGTGGTCCGGAGCGGCGCCCACGTGGACGTCGGCTGCGTGCTTCGGGACGTCGAGGTCGCTGCGGGGGCGTACCTCCAGCCCTACACCGTGGCCGCCGACAGCCACATCGGCGAGCGGGCCCAGGTCGGCCCCTTCGCGCACCTGCGCCCTCAGACGATCCTGTCGGAGGGCAGCAAGGTCGGGAACTTCTGCGAAACCAAGAAAACGACCCTCGGGAAGGGATCGAAGGTCAACCACCTCGCCTACGTCGGTGACGGAGTGATCGGCGCCCGGGTCAACGTCGGCGCGGGAGTCATCTTCTGCAACTACGACGGCGTCCAGAAACACACGACGACCCTCGAAGACGACGTCTTCGTGGGCAGCGACTCGCAGCTCGTGGCGCCGGTCACGATCGGTCAGGGAGCCTACGTGGCGAGCGGCTCGACGATCACCAAAGATGTGCCCGCGGGCGCCCTCGCGATCGCACGCCACCGCAAGCAGGACAACAAGGAAGGCTACGCGACCAGGCTGCGGGAACGTTTCGCCGCCGCGAAGCGGTCTGCCGACGAGCCCGACGAACCCGAATGAGGCCCGGGTGACGCTGCCGCGGAGCCCAAGCCGAGGCTGCTACGTCTGCGATGGGCCTCGGCAACGACCCGAGCCTGCCTGCCGTCGGCTTCGGTCCCGGGGCGCGCCCGCTGAGCGGAGTCCTCAGCGGAAGAGGTTGGCGACGTCTCGAAACGTCACCAGGACCAGTACGCCGAGCAGGAAGATGATCCCCACGGTGTGGACCCACGCCTCAAAGCGCTCGTTCGGCTTGCGTCGGGTGACGATCTCGTAGCCCAGGAACACGAGGCGGCCTCCGTCGAGGGCAGGAAAGGGCAGCAGGTTGAACAGGCCAAGGGCGACCGAGAGGATCACGATCATCGCGAAGTAGTGGGACGCGCCACGCTTCGCCGCGGCGCCGATCATCTGACCCATGGCCACCGGTCCGCCCAGCTCGCTCGTGTCGGCGCGGCGGACCATGCGCGCGATCCCCTCGAGCTGTAGGCGGGTGAGCCGCCACGGGTACACCAGCGCCGTCCGCGCAGCCTCTCCGACGCTGTACGGGCGGGACTCGGGCGAGCGCACGCCGATCTGCCCAAAGAGCCGGCCCTCGAGGGCGGCGACCGCCGCGGGAGAGAGGGTCACCGTGCGCTGCTCGTCGTCTCGGCGCACGCGTACGGTCACCTCGCCCTGCGCTGCGGCGGCCTTCATGGCCTCCACCACGTTGCCTTCCCGTCCGTCGACGGCGACGATGCGATCGCCCGGGCGTAGCCCCGCCCGGTAGGGTTCCGAGTCCTCCGCGATGCGTCCCACAATCGCGTTCGGCCGAACGGCGATGGTCAAGACTTGGTCCCCGCGACGCACCCGGTAGCGAATGAGCTCCCCGGGCCGCGACGCCGTCGTCCGCTGGATCGCTGCGAAAGTCGGGACCTCCTCGCCATCGGCGCTGAGGAAGACATCGCCGGCCTGAAGCCCCGCCGCGGCCGCCGGTGTCCCCGGCTCGACCTCACCGACCCGGGCAGGCTCCGCCAGCAGCGTCTCCACCCAAGCGGGCCAGCCACCGAGACCGAGGAAAAACGCGATGACGCAAGCCGCCAGATAGTTCGCGAAGGGCCCCGCCGCAATCGTCACGACACGGGCCAGAATGCTCTGGTTGGGAAAGATCGCCGGGTCGTCCGGATCGACCTCGTCGTGCGGGTTCATGCCCGCGATCTGCACGTACGCGAGGAAGGGGATCGCCGCGACCTGGAACGTCGTGGGGCTCCCCTTGGGTTGGTACCTGAAGATCGTCGGACCGAAGCCGATCGAGTAGCGGAGCACCCGCATCCCAAACGCGCGCGCCGCCAGGTAGTGGCCCGTCTCGTGAACGATCACGAGGATCGAGATGCCGACGATGATGAGGAGAAATTCGAGAGGACCCACGTTCCTCGTAGGGTACCGCGCGCCCTCGCCACGTCGAGGGGCTGTTTTGCCCCACCCGCCGGGTCGGCCCCGCGACCTTCCTTGGTGTACCTTGTGGGCCGGTGATCTCGGCGACCCGATCGCTTCCTTGGGCGCTGCTGCTGCTCGCGTCCCTCGTGCGGGCGGACACGCCCGTGCTGCACGAGTACGTCCCGAACGCAGACGAAGACGAGCTCGCCGCGCTCGTCCGCGGCCGTGGCGGACAGCCCGCCGCCATCGTCTACCGTGGCGAGCTCGTCGAACCGCCCCCAGGAGGCCCGCGGCGACGGGACGAGCAGCCCATGCGCGCCGACCCCGGGGACGGGCAGGGACGCGAGGAGCCAGGCCGGCGCTCCCCCGCCTTCCGCCCGGATCGGGTCACCGCGCTGGAGGGGACCCTCGGCTACTTCAGCGTCTTCAGCCCGACCATCGCACCGTTCAAGCGTGTCACGGCGCTGGACGCGGTCGTCGAGGCCGACGACGGGACGCCCGTGCTCGGCGTCGCCAATCCACGAACGGCGCCCCTGCCTGTCGTCGGTCTCGACAGCCCCACGGACGAGCCGCGGGATCGTTTCTGGGGGAGCGTCGTCCTGGACTTTCGGAGCGGCCGGCGCGTCCCGCTGCCGAGCGTCGCGCCTCAGTCCCGAGTGCTGAGCCTGCACACCGAACCCGAGACTCAGCTACGGCTGGAGAAGGACGCCGCCGACAACTTCTTTGCCGTGCTCGAAGCGGGGCCCCGAGTCGAGGTCCGCCTGACCTTCCTGATGGACGCCCCGCGCCGCTACTTCGGCATGGCGCTGCCCGAGGTGAGCAGCGACGCCTTGGCCGGCACGATCTTCCCGCTGCCGGCGGCCACCCGCCGCGACGCCCTGACCTTCGCCGCGGAGCTGGGCCTGCGGCCCGGCGACGACCTCTCCAAAGTGATCGAGACGCTGACCCGACACTTCCGTTCGTTCGTGGAGAGCGACGAGCCGCCCCCGAGCACGGGCCGAATCTTCCTCGACCTTGCCCGCGGAATGCGGGGCGTCTGCCGCCACCGCGCTTACGGCTTCGTCATCACGGCACAGGCCCTGGGGATCCCCGCACGCTTCGTCCAGAACGAGGCACACGCCTTCGTCGAGGTGCGCATCGTCGGCCGCGGCTGGCTGCGCATCGACCTTGGCGGCGCGGCGGAGGCCCTCGAAGCCCACGGGGCGGAAGACCGACCGGTGTACCGTCCCGCCCAGCGCACCCCCCTGCCTCGGCCCCCAGCCTATCGGGAGAGCTACTCGCAGCTGCGCGGCGACGTGCGGGGCCTCCGAAGCGAGCCGGACGACACGCCTGCTGGCGACCCGGCTCCCGGCGCCGCGGCGGGCTCCCAGCCGAGGGGTGAGCGGCAACGTCGCCCCCGGGCCCTCGACACCCTCCTCGGGCAGGAGCCCACGCAGAGCCAAACGCAGGCCGCCCGGCCTGTCCGCCTGCGTCTCGACCACGAACGCTACGACGCACACCGGGGGCAGCCCATGCTCGTCACCGGCCGGGCGACGGATCCCGACGGCCGAGGCGCTGTGGGTCTGCGAATCGAGGTGCTGCTGCGGGATGAGTCGGAGCGCCTGCTGGGCGTCACCGCAACGGAAGAAGGCGGCCTGTTCCGCGCGACGGTCGGTCTTCCGCTGGATCTCCCCGTAGGCGACTACCGCCTCGTCGTGCGCACCCCGGGCGACGGGCGCTACCTGCCGGCCACGGCCCGCTGAGGGTCGTTGACCGATGCCGCGCTCCGTGAAAGCTTGCCGTCGATGCTTCGACTGAGCCTCCTCTGCGGCTACGCCGCGATCTTTTCGATCGTCGCCTTCGTGGCGGCGGCGCAAACGACCGACCCGGCCCAAACCGACGGCAGCGACAACCGCAATCGCAGCGACGACAGCAACAACGACGGTAGCGGAAGCAGCGACCGCGACGCCGCCGACGAAGCCCGACGCGCCCGCGTCTACGCCCGCGTCGGCGACGCGACGGTCACCGTCGGCGACATCGAGGACGCCATCAACAAGCAGTCGCCCTTCCTACGCGCCCGCTACCGCGATCGGACCAAGCTCCGCGAGTTGGCGGACTCCCTCGTACGCTTCGAGCTGATGGCCGCCGCCGCCGAGCGCGAAGGTTATGGCGACAATCCGGCGGTCGTCCGCGCGGTGCAGCAGGACATCGTTCAGGAGCTCATCCGAGTCGAGATCGACGAGCGCATCACCCGCGAGTCGATCTCCGACGAGGACATCCGAGCCTACTACGAGAACCACATGGACGAGTTCTCACGCCCCGAAATGGTGCGCGCCAGCCATATCCTCTTCGACTCGCGGGAGGCCGCCCAGGCCGTGCTCCCGCAGGCCCGCGAGGCCGACGCTCGCACCTTCCGCCAGCTGGCCCGGCAGCACTCCATCGACACGGAGACGAAGCTACGCGGCGGCGACCTGCGCTACTTCGACCGCGAGGGGCGCGCCGCTGGCGCTCGCGAAGACGACCCGCCGGTGGACCCGGCGCTCGTCGAAGCGGCCTTCGCGCTGACGGAGGTCGGAGCGGTGTCCCCTGAGCCCGTCCAAGTCGGAGAGCACTGGAGCATCGTCAAGCTCACCGGACGCCGCCCCGCCGAGGTGCGCACCCTCGATCAGGTCGCCGACGGAATCCGCCTGCGCCTGTGGCGCGAACGCCGACAGGAAGCGATCGAAGAGCTCGTACGCCGGCTTCGGCAGGAGCACCCGCCAGAGGTCCACCCGGAGCGCGCCCGCGCCATCCGCCTCGACCCCCTGCCTCCGACAGGCGGCGTGCCGCGTCCCGGCGCCCACAATCTGCCCGGCCAGCGCCCGCGATCGGGCCGCTGAGCGCGACGGCGCCATTGGGGACTGTTGACCCCACCGAGGCCGAGTTTTAGGCTTGGCGCGCATGGCCGCCGATCCGGAAGGCACGAAGCTTCACTACGTCGATGGCCGCCCCGCCACGATCACCTTGCGGCGGTGCCGCCTCGAAGTGATCCGCGGGGACAAGGTCGAGACGCACGCCTTCGACCAACGCGACGCCGTGACCATCGGCGCCGCCGAGGACAACGACGTCGTCCTTCGGGACGAAACCGTCAGCCGCTACCACTGCCGCATCTTCCGCGAGGGAGGCTCGTATCTCGTCAAAGATCTCGGCAGCACCAACGGGACCTTCGTCAACCGCGTGCGTGTGCGGGAGGCCTGGCTGCGGCCCGGCTGCAACCTCTCCCTGGGCACGAGCGAGCTGCGCTTCGTGGCGAGCGACGAGAAGTTCCGCATCGTGCCTTCAAAAAAGTCGCGGTTCATGGACCTCATCGGCGGCGATCCCAAGATGCGCGAGATCTACGCGATCCTCGAGAAGATCGCGCCGACGGACGCGACGATCGTCATCGAGGGCGAGACGGGCACGGGCAAGGAGGTCGTCGCCCGGAGCGCACACCTCGCATCGCGGCGCGCCCGGGGCCCCTTCATGGTCTTCGATTGCGGTGCCGTCCCGGAGAACCTCATCGAGAGCGAGCTCTTCGGACACGAGAAGGGTGCCTTCACCGGTGCGCTCAGCACCCGCCAGGGCATCTTCGAGCTCGCCCACGGCGGCACGATCTTCCTGGACGAGCTCGGCGAGCTGCAGCTCGACCTGCAACCGAAGCTGCTGCGCGTCCTCGAACAACGCGAGATCAAACGAGTTGGCGGCACCCGACCCATCAAGGTCGACGTCCGGGTCGTGGCGGCGACCAACCGGGACCTCGCGGAGGAGGTTCGCCAAGGCCGCTTTCGCGAGGACCTCTTCTACCGGCTGAGCGTCGTGCGGCTGCGACTGCCGCCGCTGCGGGACCGCAAGGGCGATATCCCGCTCTTGATCGAGAAGTTCCTCGAAACAGGACGCTTCAACCGAACGCCCGAGGGGGACAAGCGCGTCCTCCGCATCAGCCGCGCCGCCCTGGACTGCCTGATGCAGTACGACTTCCCCGGCAACGTCCGCGAGCTCCACAACGTCATCGAACGCGCGGTCAGTTTCGCCGACGGAGACACGATCGAGGTCAAGGACCTCCCCGACCACATCGCCGTCCGACCCGGCTCGCTCCCCGATGAACCCACGGCCGTCGAGCGAGCCCCGTCCGCTCCCCTCGTGCCCGACGTCGCCGGCACCTTCAAGGACGCCAAAGAGGAGTGGGTCGCCGCTTTCGAACGGGACTATGTGGAAGCGCTGCTCCAGCGCAACCACGGGAACATCAGCCACGCGGCCCGGGAAGCGCAGATCGACCGCAAGTACTTCCGCAAGCTCATGAAGAAGTACGGCATCACCGCGGATTGAGCCCGAGCGTCCCGTGATCGCTGCACTCCGCCGGCGGCTGCGCTATGGTCGACGCCGGATCGGAGGGAGGTCCCCTATGGCTTCACGTATTGGATGGTCGACTTGGTGGTTGCTGGCGTTCATGGCGGCGCCCGCATGGGCGCAGGAAGGCGCCGCTGATGATTCCAGCCCGGCGGCTGCGAGCTCCATGGAGGCTGCGCCCTCGGCGGACACCACCGCCAACGACGCGGGCGGCACCCAAGCCGAGGCCGCGCCCGAAGAGACGAGCGGTCTTCTCGGGGACGAACAAGTCCTGGCCGAAGAAGAGCTCGGCACGGAGATCGTGCGATCGAGCACCGACCCCTACGAGGACCCGACCCGCAACTACTACTTCCTCGGCTTCTTCTACGACCATCACTTCACACCGCAGTTCATCCTGAACTTGTTCACAGACGAGTCGACCCCAGCCAACAACCCAGCCCTCGGCTTGCAGTTCACCTACCGCAAGGACGGCTTCGACATCATCACGAGCCTCTGGTACCAGAGCTACTTCGTCGAAGGCCCCTTCCGAGGCTCCGGTGACACCGAGTTCGAGACGGAGATCATCGACTCGAACCTCAAGGCGATGTTCGCAGGCGTCACGTTCCTGTGGAGCACCGAGTTCAACGACATCTTCTCGATCCAATACGGCATCGGCCTCGGCATCGGCGCCGTGTTCGGCAATATGTACCGCGACGAAGCCTACCCCGCCGACCGAACGCCGGGCAGCGAGTCCTTCGGCGGCTTCTCGCGCTGCAACGGGCCCCGCGACCCGGACGGAAGCGTCACCGGAAACGATGGGTGGTGCGACCCCGTCGCGGTCGGCGACGGCATGAACGGCGGGCACTTCGGCGTGAAGGCGCGCAAGTGGACCAACGGGGGCAGCGTGCCGAACGTCTGGTTCCGAGCGGCCCTCCCGCACCTGGCCCTGCGCATCAAGCCGATCAAGCAGCTCATGTTCCGCATCGAGGGGGGCTTCGACCTGTTCAGCGGCTTCTTCGTGGGCGGCTCACTGAACGTGGGTTTCGGCGGCAACGAGTGACGGAGCCCTTCTCGGGCCATCCCCCGAGTCGGGCGCTCACCGGCCCGACGCGATGAACGCCGCGATGTGATCGGCGAGCGCCTGCGGCGCCAACCAGTGGATCATGTGGCCGACGTCGGCGATCTCGACGAACCGACCGCGCCGCAGGCAGGCGTAGCGCTCCTTCTCGTCGGGGAGGCGGAAGCCGCGCTCACCCATCACCACCAAAGTAGGCACCTCGATGCGCCCCAGGAACGCGTCGAAGATCTCCCGCCGAAAGGGCATCGGCGACGTGACCCAGTGCTTGCGGTCGTAGCGCCAGGCGCGCCCCCCCGGCACAGGCCGGGTGCTCTTCTCGGCGAGCATGAGCCCTAGCTCCTCGGGAAGCTCGGGGTTGTGCACGCGCATCCGCGCCAAGGCCTGAGGGATCTGCATCGGATACGGCGACGTCCGCACGTCCGCGCGGAGCTGAACCATCTGATCGAGCCATCGCTCGAACTTGAGCGGCGTCCCGTCGAAGTCGTGGGTCTTCGGGCCGAGGCCCTCGACGAGGGTCAACGAACGCAGCTCCCGTGAGCGCACGCCCGCGAACATTGCAGCCGCCGTCCCGCCCATCGAGTGCCCCACCAGGTGCACGGCGTCATCCGGACCGCGACGGAGCTGAGGCAGAAGCTCTTCGAGATCGAGCACGTAGTCGGGGAAGTGGTAGAAGCCGCCCGCGCCGATGTGCTCCGTCTCGCCGTGGCCGCGCCAATCCCACGCGACGCAACGGTAGCCCTCTGCCTGAAGACGCTCCGCCACCAGCTTCCAGCTCCAGGCGATGTCGAGCAGCCCGTGCGCCAGCAGCACGGTCGGCCCGTCCGCCTCCCACACGATGATGTGGTGCTTCAGACCGTTGGCCTCCACCGTGTGTTCGCTCGGGGTCACGCGCGCCTCCGAAAGCGTCGCGGGTCCACGGCCTCGGAGCCGAGGGGTAGAGGTTGGCGCAATATGGCCGAGCGCACGATCTCGGCGGTGATGGGCGCGAGCAGGATGCCGTTGCGGAAGTGGCCCGTCGCCAGCCAGAGCCCTTCGGTCCCCGTCGGCCCCACCAACGGCAGCCCGTCCCTCGTGCCCGGTCGAAAGCTGCTCCAGCGGTCGAGCACCGGGGCCTCGGCCATGCGCGGCGCGATGCGAAGAGCGAGGTCGAGGATCCCGCGCATGCCCGCGAAGGTCACCTCGCGCCGGAAGCCCACGTGCTCTTCCGTCGAGCCGCAGAGCGCGCGTCCGTCGGGCCGCGTCACGACGTAACCTCCCGCCCCGAAGACGATGCGCCGAAACACCGGCGGCCGCGTCTCGGTGGCGACGATCTGCCCCCGCACCGGGTGCAACCCCGCCGCCTCGAGGTCGAGGTCCCGCTCGATGCCCCGGACGAGATCGGTCCAGCTCCCCGCGGCAACGACGACGTGCTCGGCCTCGACGCGCTCGCGACCCACGCGCACGCCGCGCGCCCGCTCTCCCTCGACGATCACCTCTCGTACGTACGCACCGCTACGAAACACGGCCCCGGCCCGCTCAGCGGCGAGCGCCAGCCCGCGCAGCAGCAGGGGCGGCTCGAGCTGAGCTTCTTCCGGCAGATCGAGGGCGCCGACAACGTCCGGGCTGAGGCTCGCCTCGCGCCGCCGGGCCTCGTCGCCGTCGATGCGCTCGACGATCGCCCGCTCGAGGAGAGCGGCGTGCCGGTCGAGGGACTCCAGCTCACGCTCGTCGAAAGCTACGCGCATCAAGCCGCAGCGGCGGAAGCCCACCGAGACACCGTGCTCGGCGCGAAGCTGCTCGGCGAGCGCGGCGTGGAGTTGGCGGCTCTTGACCCCCAGGCGTAGGGCCGCCGCCGGCCGGACAGCAGGAGTCGCGTGATCGGCCTCGGCGAGAGGCCCGAGGATCCCCGCCGCGGCGCTCGAAGCCTCGGCCCCCGGAACGCTGCGTTCGAGCACGAGCGGGCGCAGCCCGGCTTCGGCCAGCCGCAACGCGACGCTGCACCCCATCACCCCACCCCCAACGATCACTACGTCGGCTGCCATGGCCGCTCAGATAGCACGGGCTGCGCGGAGCGTCAGAAGCTCACGTGCAGGGCGAACCCGCCGAGCGTCGGAAAGAGACGCGCCTGGGTCGACATGGCCTCGCCGCGGGTCGCCGGCGCTTCTCGGTCGTCCACCCCGCTCTCCTCGTTGCCGCCACGAGGGACGTAGTCGGCGCCGCAATTCATCGCCGCGATCGCCTCCCAGTCCCGGATCGCCTGCCGAGGCGTGGAGAGGATACGAAACTCGCTCACCACGATCCCTCCGCCGATGAGCCGCGCACTCGTCCAGGCGTCACGAAAGCGCAGGGAGATGTACGGTCCCCAGAACCCGGTCCACAGGAGCGGCACCAGTTGGGCGCGTGGCCCACCGACGAGCGCCTGCCGCTTGGCCCCCTTCTCGAGGAGCCGCAGACCGTAACGCAGCCGGGCACGACGCTCCTCGGGAGTCGAGGAAGGCGCTCGCCGGAAGCGCTGCGGAGCGTAAGCCGGCGTGTGGGGCACGACGAGCAGTTGCAGCCAGGTCAGCCACGCACCCACGGCGCCGACGGTGTTGGGGAAACGGTCCGGCACCTCCTCGGCACGAACGGCCAACACCGTCTGCGCGACGGCGATGCCCGTCCACAGCGCGATCTGGCCGTACCACCACCAGCGCGCCCTCCTCTTGGCGAGGTCGAAGCGCTCTTGCAACCACTCGTTGCGGGCACGCACCTCGGCATCGCTCAGGCGGTCGATGCAGCCGTAGGGGTCCTGCGCGGCGGCCGTGGACGACGCGAGCGGAGCCAGGAGCGACAAGCCAAGGGCGGCAAGAAGAGTGCGCACGCCCACGCACGATACCAGCATCCTTCCCTCCGCCGGAGGTCGGGCACGCTCGACTGCGGCGCCGGCGCTCCGCGACGCTCAGCGGCGAAGAAGCCGCAGCGAGTTTGCGACGACGAGCAGCGAAGCGCCCATATCTGCCGCCACCGCGCCCCAGAGGGTCGCCAGCCCTGCGAAGGTGAGGACGACGAACACGGCTTTGATCCCAAGCGCGATGGCGGTGTTCCAGCGGATGACCGAGAGCGTCGCCCGCGCGTGCTCGATGAGCCAGGCAAGCTTCGACAGGTCATCGCTCATCAGCGCAACGTCCGCGGTCTCCAGGGCGACGTCCGTCCCGATCGCTCCCATCGCAACACCCAGGGTCGCGCGGGCCAGCGCGGGCGCATCGTTGACGCCGTCGCCCACCATTGCGACGGGACCGATCGCCTCTTCGACCTCCTCGATGACCGCGACCTTGTCCTCGGGCAGCAGCTCCGAGTGCACCTGGTCGACGCCGACCTCCCGCGCGACGGCCTGCGCGGTGGCGTCGTTGTCCCCGGTCAACATCACGACCGCACGTACCCCGGCGCCCCGGAGCGCGTCCAACGCCCGCCTCGACTCGGGACGCACCGCGTCCGCCACGGCGAGCATTCCACAGACGTGCTCATCGTTCCCCACGACCACGACCGAGCGCCCCGCCGCCGACAGCGCCTGGAGCCGTTCGGCAAGCTCCGGCTGCCACGAGCCGCACTCCTCGAGCCAGCGGTGCGACCCCAACCGGAACGAACGTCCCTCGATACGACCTTCGACGCCGCGACCGGGCACAACCGTCACGTCGGTCGCCACGAGCGGCTCAACGCCCACCTCCTCTGCCCGCCGCAGGATCGCAGCGGCGAGCGGGTGGGTAGAGCGCCGCTCCAGCCCTGCCGCCCGCGCCAAGAGGGCGCGTTCGTCGTGCTCCCCGAGGGGCACGAGTTCGACGACGGTGGGCTCCCCGTAGGTCAGGGTACCGGTCTTGTCGAGGGCAACGGCCGCGAGCCTGGCCGGAAGCTCCGCCACTCGTCCGCCCTTGAGCAGCACCCCGTGCCGGGCCGCCGACGCCAGCGAAGCGACGATGGCGACCGGAGTGGAGATCACGAGCGCGCACGGGCACCCGATGACCAGCAGCACCAGCGCGCGGTACGTCCAAGGCGCCCACGGCTCGCCCCAAAAGAACGGCGGCACGAGAGCGACGAGGACCGCGCTCGCGAACACGACGGGCGTGTACACGCGGGCAAAGCGCTCGACGAAG
>JALVDI010000017.1 GCA_027009115.1 Polyangiaceae bacterium
CGCAAGGTCCGCCGCGCCCCTCGCCTCGCCCGCCGCTGGTGGGTGGACATCGGAAGCCTCGAGGGGCGCCCTGGCGAGGCCGTTCCGTACATGGTCGCCGACGCCCGCCGCCTGCGCGACCTGCTCATCGGTCGAGGACTCGTCCTTGGTGAAAGCCTGGGCTACTTCGAAGCCCCAGGACGGCGACACTCGCCCTACGAGGCCGCCCCACGGATGCCGCGCGCTCTCGCCTTCGCCCTCGCCGGCCCGGCCGCCGCGAGCCCGGCAGCCTCCGAGGGTGCGGAAGCCCCGGGACGTTCGGCTCCCTGAGCCCGACCCGTCTGGGAACTGCACCGCCTGCCTTCGGTCCCTCGGAAGGCGGACATGCGGCATACCTCTCCGGCGACCCGAAGAGATCCTCCCAGGCATCGGTGGATCCATAGAGTCCGCGGAAGAATCGCTCGGCGGAACCAGGGTTGACGTCGCAACGCCCTTCGGCGACGAATGCGGTCGTTGAGGCAACGATGGTCGTCGATATCACCGGCAAGCGGGTCGTCCTCGTCGGGCGCTTCAAGGGCATTCGCCGTGCGGAGGCGGTCGCCAAGCTCGAAGCGCTCGGCGTTCGAAGGGCTGAGCACCTGCCGCTGGCGCCGGCTTCAACAGCCGCGAGGCCTACGCCATCGACCACCGAACGAGCCGGCTTCGCTGGCAGCCGGAGGTCCCCGTGCACCGACGCTTCGAGGAAGCGGCCGCACGCGCTCCCGAAGCGCTCGGGGAGGATGGGCTCCGGCGGCCTGAACGCGAGGAGGAGAACGAGATGAAGGGGACAAACGAAGCAAGCGGCAAGAAACGAGGCAAAAAGGCGGGCACCCCCAAGAGGAAGAAACGCCTCAAGCTTCCCTTCCCTGAGGAAAACGAGCACACCCTGCGCGACTTCGAGGAGGCATACCTCGCGATGATGCCTTCGGGGGCGAGCGAGCGGGTGGCCATCGGCCTCCATCGGCTCCTCGAAGGCGACCCAGAGGGCGGGCAACACTGCATCGAGCCCCTCGCCGAACAGGCCCAGCAAGTGGGCACCGCCACCGATCTCCTGCGCAGCGCTGCCCATTTCGCCGCCGCCGGCCACGCGGAAACGGCTCGCGCTTGGGTGGAGCTCGTCGGCTCGAAGTTCGATCCGGACAGCGACGACAACCGCTCCGCGGTCATGAAGCCCCGGCGGGCCCACTTCGATCTCTGGCGCATCGGCTGCTCTCACCTGCTCGAAGGTGCGGGCCTCGACGAGCTCGAGGAGATCATCCTGACGCCCGGGAAAGATCACGCCACCGAGGACTCGCTCATGCGGCTCCACATCGACGCGGCCACGGTCTACGCGCTCGCGGGAGCCTGGGACCGCGCCTTCGAGAGGTGCAGGCAAGCGTCAGCCCCCCGCCTCGAGGAGCACGTCGGAGAGCTCGTGGAGCTCCTGCTGCGAAGGAAGGCCTGGAGCGAGGTCGATGAGCTCCTCACGATCGTCCACGAGCACATCACGGCGCGTCTCGAAGAGCAGGACTCCTATCCTCCGCTTCCACGCCTCTTCCTCCAGATCGCTCGAACGACCTCCGCGATGGGGGTTCCGGAAGAGGGCTGGAAGCGTCTGTCGCCGTTCTGGAAGCGTGTGCCCGTTGACGAAGAAGCCCGCTGGGCAGCCCAAGGGATCCTCGTCGAGGCACTCTGCGCCAAGCTCGACTCCAAGGCGCTGTGGGAGCTCATCGACGACGGCTACCAGGCGCTGCCCAGGAACCCGGCCCCCCAGGCGCGCTTCGTCGCCCTGGTGGCCCGCCACGACCCCGAGGACAACCGCGACTGGATCCTGGACACTTCGAGAATGCTGAAGAGGACCCCGGACCTCGGCCAGACCGGCGCCCTCACGCTCGGCAACATCGCGGAGCCCATGGTCACCTTCGGCGAGACGGATAGCCTGCTGCGGCTCTATCGGCGCCTGCCGTTCGGCGGCACCCCCTGGATGCAGCTCGCCGCGGCCCTCGACACGGACCATCCGGCGTTTCCGCAGGCCCTGGAGAATGCGTTCCGCATCCGTCCCAACTCGACGAACAAGCACCTCGTCGAATCCGCCGTCGAGATGCTCCGCTCGATCTACGAACGAGGCGCGATGGATTCCGATCTCTACGGCTCCCTCGCGGAGAACTGGATCAAGGAAGCAGACCGCGATGAGATGGAGCTCGAGATCCTGATCGATGTCTTCACCCGTGGAGGCGACGTGTACAGCGCCTACCGCGCGGTGAAACAGACCTCCAAAGCGGAGAGGGAGTACGCCGTAGCTCGGATGGCGCACTCCGCCCTGAGCGCGGGGCACTACAGCGCCGTCCTCGGCCTCGCCCAGGGAATCAGCGATGAATTCGAACGCTACGCGCTCCTACGAGACGTGCTCGGCAGCGCATGCACGCAGTATCCCTACGCCCACCCCTGGTCTCCGATGGACCGCTATCGCTGAGGCGAGTCAGGCGGGGCGGTCCACGGGCGAGGGCTCTCAGCCCACCGGCACCTCGAAGAGCGAACCGACGGCGGCGGTGGCGAGCATGGCGAAGGCGCCCCAGAAGACGACCCGGGCGGTGGCCACGAGCACCGGCGCGCCCCCGATACGAGCCGACAGGGCCCCAAGAATCCCCAGCGCTACGATAGAAGCGGCAGTGGTGACCGTGGTGATGGTGCCGGCGGGGGCAGCCAGCACCGCCGTCAGCGGCAGCGCCGCGCCCAAGGTGAACGAAGCCGCCGAGGACAGGGCCGCCAAGATCGGGCGGGCCGTGGCTATCTCGGTGATGCCGAGCTCGTCACGTGCATGGACCATCAGCGCATCGCCTTCCATGAGCTCGGTGGCCACCCTGTGTGCCAGCTCGGGCGAGAGCCCGCGCTCCTCGTAAATCCCGGCGAGCTCCGCGAGCTCGGCCTCGGGCCTCGTCGCAAGCTCATGCCTCTCTCGCTCGAGATCGGCGCGCTCCGTGTCGGCCTGCGAGGAAACCGAGACGTACTCGCCCGCGGCCATCGAGAGCGCACCGGCCACGACCGCTGCGCCGCCCGCGACGAGCACATCGGCTGCGGCCATGCCAGCCGAAGCCACCCCCGCGATGAGACTTGCGGTGGAGACGATGCCATCGTTGGCACCTAGAACCGCGGCCCGCAGCCAGGCGATGCGGGAAGCGAAATGCCGCTCTGGAAGAGGTATGGATATGTCGGGCTTGTCAGCCATGGTCCTCCGAGGTCGATCCGCTTTCGTAAACAGCTTGACTCAAGCTTGGAATGCTCGCCGTCGGTGCGACAATCATCCTCTCACACGCCCGACCGCCGGACCCTTCGCTAGAAGCTGGAACCCGCCCTAAGGTGGAACCGGCCGCAGAGATATCCGAACGGTGGTTCGGCCCGGAGGAAGATCGACCAGGACGTCGTGCGGAAAGTAGCCGGGAGCCTGAAACGTCAGACGGTGGCGCCCTGGGCGCAGCTTCCGTGGGCGGCGCGCGAGCACGCGGGCGGACGCCGCGAAACGCTCGTCGATGTAGACGCGGGCCTGCGCCGGCTCAGCGATCACTTGGAGCTCGGCCTGCGTGGGCCGTGCGGCGGAGTACATGCATCCCGCCGTGGCGAGGCTCGCCAGCGCCAGCGCCGGTAGACGCATCATCACCAAGGAAGCCCCTCGAGGGAGGCGACGAGCCGGAGGCGGGCGCGCGACACGGACAGCACGACCACTGCGCTCCCGTCGGCCAAGGGCCGAACTGCGCGCACCCTCGCCTCGTCCAGAATGGAGTGCACCGCCTGCGCAACCAAGGGCGAGGCGCCCGCCCGCGCGAGAGCGTCGTCGGCCCATCGATGAAGCGCGGCTCGCGCCCGGTCCTCGGCTCGAACGCGAGCGGAGCGGCGCCGCGCATTCCAGGCATGAATGCGGTGGTCCGGCTGGCCCAAGGCAGCCACCTGCACCTCTTCGCCCACGATCGTTGGTGCAAAGTCACCCCACGGCACCTGGGCGGCGGTCGAAACCGCCATCAGTGTCAGCGAACAAGCTCCCCAAGAACGCAACACCCGTCACTCCCACTCGATGGTCGAGGGCGGCTTGCTCGAGATGTCGTAGCAGACCCGGTTGCAGCCACGCACTTCGTTGATGATCCGGGCGCTGATCCGCGCGAGGACTTCGTAGGGGAGGCGGGCCCAGTCGGCGGTCATCCCGTCCCGTGACTCGACGGCGCGGATCGCCACGACCCACTCGTAGGTCCGCTGGTCGCCCATCACCCCTACTGTCTTGACGGGCACGAGGACCGCAAAGCTCTGCCAGAGTCGCTCATAATAACCCGCGGCCCGAATCTCTTCTTCGAGGATGGCGTCGGCTTCGCGAAGCACTGCCAGCTTGTCCTCGTCGATGGCCCCTGGGCAACGCACAGCGAGCCCTGGTCCTGGAAACGGCTGCCGCCAGAGTAGGTCGTGGGGCATTCCCATGACCGTCCCCACCTCACGCACCTCGTCCTTGAACAACAACCTCAACGGCTCGCAGAGCTCGAGCTTCATGCGCTCGGGCAAACCTCCAACGTTGTGGTGGCTCTTGATGACGGCGCTGGGTCCCTTGAAGGACACGCTCTCAATGACGTCAGGATAGAGCGTACCCTGCACGAGGAAACGAACGTTCTCGAAGCGCCTGGCCTCGCGATCGAAGACATCGATGAATACCTTGCCGATGATCTTCCGCTTCTGCTCGGGGTCCACGACGCCGCGCAGAGCGGTCAGGAACTCCTCGCGGGCGTCGACGTGGACGATGTTCAGGTGAAGCCGTCCCTCGAACATCTCCATCACGCGGCGCGCCTCGTGTTTGCGCAGCAAACCGTTGTCCACGAAGATGCATGTCAAACGATCACCGATGGCTCGGGAAACGAGCATCGCGGCGACCGAGCTGTCGACGCCGCCGCTCAGGCCGCAGACGGCTCTCGCGTCACCGATCTGCCGTTGGATGGCCTGCACGCTCGATTCCACAAAGGATCCTGGCGTCCAGTCCGGCTCCACGCCCGCAACCTCGAAGAGGAATGCCCGCAGGATATCGATGCCCCGTGGCGTGTGCGCCACCTCGGGGTGGAACTGAACACCAAAGATGCTCTTTCCGAGGTGACCGACCGCAGCGTACGGACTGTTCGCGGTGTGACCCAAGACGCGGAACCCCTCCGGCAATCGCTCCACGCGGTCGCCGTGGCTCATCCAGACATCGACCTCTTCGCCGGCATCGAAGGGAGAAAGCAAGCCCACGGGCTCGTCCACTCGCAGCTTGGCTGGCCCGTACTCTCGTTCCGTCGCCGGGACGACCGTGCCGCCCAATAGGTGTGAGAGGAGCTGCATGCCATAGCAAATCCCAAGGACCGGGACCCCGAGTTCGAGGGCCGCCGGATCGACGGTTGGAGCATCCTCCACGAAGACGCTGCTGGGCCCACCCGAGAAGATGAGCGCCGTCGGCTCCATCGCCTTCAGAGCGTCGAGGGAGGTGGTGCAGGGGTGGATCTCACAGTAGACATGCTCCTCGCGGATACGGCGCGCAATGAGCTGCGTGTACTGCGAGCCAAAGTCCAAGATGACCACGGGGCGCGGCATGAGCGCCGTGTATCACGGCCTACGGCGAGCGTCGACGAGTGTCCTGGCTGAGGACATATGAGACTGGGGGGCGAAATCGGGGTGGTGTTGTCGAAGGTACTGTGCGGGGGTGAGGTAGCCAAGGGCCTGGTGGGGTCGGACGGGGCTCTCGAGGTTGCGAAATCGCATGACGTGGGAGAGCACGGAGGGAGGAGGGCAGGTCGCATGTGGCGTAGAACTCGCGCCGCCATGTTCCGTGGATGCGTTCGACGCGCCCATTGAGCGCCTCGAACTCGGCCATGAACTCGGAGCCTCCGTCGACCTGGAGTGCCTGGATGGGGAAGGGGCACTGGGCGAGGATGGCGTGGAGGAAGTCGACGCCGCAGGCGGCGGTGGCGCGGGTGGCGATGT
>JALVDI010000018.1 GCA_027009115.1 Polyangiaceae bacterium
CCAGCGTTTGGCCGCCTCGACCCCCAGGCAAAACGTGGCGCCGCCTTCGGGCCCGGACGCGGCACCTCGGCGCCCGGCCGCCAGACCCCTCCGGCGTCCGCTCCGCGCGCCGCACACCTCGGTCGCCCACGGGGAGCGCCGCGAAGCGCCGAGCGCTCCGCTCGACACGGCAGAGCCGACCGAGGAGCACACCGAAGCAGCCGATCCGGGGGTGCGAGCCCACGGCTCGCTGCTCCCTGAGGACGCGGCCAACCAGCAGTTCCTCGAGGAGCTCATGCGCCGACCCCCGCTGGCCGGCCTGGGCGGGGCCGGCGACGGAACCGGCGGCCGGGGTTGCCCGGACCCCGTGGTCGGGACGTGGCGCGCTCGCCGTTACGACGGCGCCCTCGGGCGACACGTCGTGTTCACCTTGCGCATCACCGCTCATGACGGCAGCCGTCTCGAAGGGACGATCCTCAACCGAAGTTGGAGCGGAAGCCGCAGCGAGCGCCACCCGCCCCGCTGTGCTCCCGGCGTGTCGGACCACACGGTGACCATGCCGGCGCGAGGGCGTCTCGTCGGAGGCTCGTTTCGGCTCGACGCGCTCTCGCACCGGCGCACCAACCATTGCTTCGACGTCGGGCTGTGGATGTACAACCTCGACCACTTCACCGGCACCCTCGACGGCGACACCCTCCGCGTCGTGAACAACGACGGCGGTCACGAGCGCAACAGCCCTTACGTGTTCGAGCGCATCGCCTGCCACTGAGCTCCGCCGCGGCGTCGATACGGGCGGTCTGTTGGCGACGGGGGCTCCGCGCCCCCTAAGATCCACCCGATGCCTCCGTCGATCCTGCGCTTCGCCGCGATCCTGCTCTTCGGCTTCGCCTGCTCGGGTGCCGCCTCTCCGCCCCAGCCGGAGCCTTCCCCATCCGGACGGGCCCCGAACGAACCAAGGGGCGCGCGTCCCACGGCGGCCCCCGCGGAGCCGGACCCTACGACGGTGCCCTCGGCTGAGGCCGCGGCGGCCCCGGAGCCGCGAAGGAGCCCACCTCGCCTCGACCTCTGGGGCGAGCTCCTGGCACGTTTCGCGACCCCCGACGGAGGCTTCCGCTACGCCGCATTGGCGGCGGACCCTCGGCAGCACGAGCGGCTTCGAGCGGTGGTCGCTGCGATCGGCGACGCCAGCGACGAGGGGTGGAACCGCGACGAGGCCCTTGCGTTCTACATCAACGCTTACAACGCCCTCACGGTGGCTTCGGTGCTCGAGCTGTGGCCGATCGCGAGCGTCATGGAGGTCGAGGGGTTCTTCGACGAGCGCACGCACCAGGTGGCCGGACGGGAGATGACCCTCAACGAGTTGGAGAACGACATCCTGCGGTCCGACGTCTACGCCGAGCCGCGCATCCATTTCGCCGTCAACTGTGCCTCGGCGAGCTGCCCCCCGCTCCAGGCGGAACCCTTCGCCGCCGAGACCCTCGACGTGGCGCTAGCGACCGCGGCGCGTTCCTTCGTCCGCGCCACGACCCGGCGGGAAGGGCGCGTCGTGCGGTTGAGCAAGCTCTTCGAGTGGTTCGCCGCCGACTTCGAGCGCGTAGGCGGCGTGCGCGCGTTCGTGGCGTCCCAGCTGCCGGAGGCCGACGCCGACGCCGTCCGCGACCCGAGGACCCGCCTGCGCTACGACGAGTACGACTGGTCCCTCAATGCTCGGCCGTGATGGGCCGCGCCGATTCGAACGCGCGGACGGGCGGCCCCACGAAACCGGACGCCAGCCATGAAAAAAGGCGCCCCTGAGGGCGCCTTTTTTCGGAGAGCGATCGTCTTATTCGGTGACGATCTCCAGGCTCCAGGCGTTCAGGGTGCCCTCGTCGTTGCGGACATCGTCCACGACGTGGAGGGTGTAGGTCCCCGCGGCGTCCTGCCCGACGAGCTCCGGCACGGTGAAAGTGCGCATCAGCCGGGTGCCTTCGATGAGCGCCCGGGTGAGCAGCGGCGTCTCCGCGCCGCCGTCCTTGGAGATGCCGATGGTCAGGTCGCCGATGAAGCTGTGGGTGACGTCTACGGTGACCCGCACGGTTGCGATGGTGCCCGATTCGGCGATGGTGATCTCGCTGGTCACGCCCGCCGGATCGTTGTCGGGAATGATCTGCAAGGTGTCGTTCATGCCCGTGAGGGTGGAGGGCATCGAGTCGCAGTCGCCGCCCGCGCAGCGGGTGATGGAGAGGCTCCAGCGGTTGAGGGTGCCGGTGTCGTCCCTGGCGTTGTCGACGACGCGTAGCGTCCAGGTCCCGGCGGCCTCCATGCCGTCGAAGCCCGAGACGTCGAAGGTCCGCTTGAGGTTGTCGGCGCCGGCGCCTTCACGCTCGAAGAGAGTCACGACGGTACCGTCCTTCTCGAGGGTCACGGTGAGATCGCCACGGTAGGTGTGGGTGATGTCCACCTCGACGCTCAGGCCGCTGATCGTCCCGCCCTCGGCGACCTCGATGGTGCTCGTCGCGCCGGCGGGGTCGTTGTCGGGGATGGCCACCGGAGTGCTGTTCTCGTAGGTGCCCGACGGGTCGATGCACGAGCGGTCGTTGGCGCAGGCGGGGTCGGCGCAGTCGACCTGCCCGTTGAAGTCGTTGTCACGCTCGTCGCCGCAGACTTCCTCGAGGGTCAGCTCCGGCGCCTCGGCCACGTAGGCGCTCATGTGGTCCTGGACGTAGTCGTAGCTGATCCATCCGTAGCCGGCGCCGAAGGGGTTCCGGGTCGCCCAGCCAGTGCCCCAGCTGTTCTTGAAGAGGAAGAAACCCTTCTGCATGATCGGGTCGCCGTTTTCGTCGACGGCGAGGTTGCCCTCGGCGTCGATGGCTTGCACCTCGAGCTCGTCGTCCCAGCCCACGAGCAGGAACGAGTGGCCAGCGCGGTGCTCGTTCGACGAGCGGATGTCGGCCTCGTTCGGCGCCACCACGTAGCCAAAGTCGCGGTATCCCGAGTAGCGCGGGATGCGCGAGCCACCGTGACCCCAGGCCTGGTAGAAGAAGTCGCCGCCGACCTGCACCGCGGTGCCCGTGTTGAACATGTGCGACTTGATGCTGTTGGGGCGCGAGCTGATCCAGCGGCCGCCGGACGGGAGGAACCAGCGCTGCGCGCGGAGCGCTTCCTCCGGGGGCTCGCCGTTGGTGAAGCACACGGTTGGGCGCGAGCCCTCGTCACCGTCGCAGCGCGGATCGTCGGAGGCGGACCAGGGCCGCGACTCGTAGGGCCAGTCGCTTTCGAAGACGGTTCCGAAGCGGCGGAGCGTGTTGAGGTTCGTCGAGGCGTTGGAGCCGCTGGTGTTCTGGAAGGCCCCCGTTTCGACCTTGGTCGACCACTGAAGGAACTGCTCGGAGAAGTCCGGGTTCATCAGGGTGCCCTCCACGATGTAGAGGTGCTCCATGTACGCGGTGGTGCCGAAGATCGAGCAGACGCCCCGGTATCCTTGGTCCCGGATGGGGGACTGCGTCATGACGAGGTCGAACTGCGACGGCAGCACCTCGTCGGCCTTCCCTTCGTCGGGGAGGACGTCGTTGGAGGGGGCGCCCATGCGGACCGCGTCCGGGTCGTCGAGACCGAAGAGGTCGTCTTGAAGCGGGGGCGGCTCACCGCCGTCTCCTCCGCAGGCCACGGTGGCGCCCAGGGCGAGGGCGATCAGCACGTTCAGGGTTCGGAAGCTCATGGCCCGAATCTAAGCACAGCTCATGCCGCGGAAAAAGCCGACGGACAGCGGCGTTTTCTCGGCGGCTCGCTGGGATCGGGAAGGTTTCGTGCACCCTACTGGCAACTCGACGAGCCGGTTGCTGGCTTCGCCGGTCGCTGGTTCGCCGCACGCCCACGGACGCGCAGCCGCGGGCTCAGTCGCCTTCCCGCGGGAGCGGCCGAGGGTCGGGGCGCTTGGCCTTCTGTTTGTCCGTGAGCAGGTGCGAGACCAGGTAGCCAAGCATGTCGTTCTCGGTGACGATCCCCACGAGGTTGCCGTCGTCGTCCACGACTGGGAGGCAGCCGAATTTGTTCTCGTACATGAGGCGCGCCGCGTCGGCGACGGGCGTGTCCGGGCTGCAGGTTTGCGGGTCGCGGGTCATCACGCTGGAGACGAAGGTGTCTTCGATCGCCGGTGCGCGAAGCTTCGCGGCGGGGTCGAGCTCGGCAGACGCGAGCCGGAGGATGTCGCGGTGCGTGACGAGCCCGACCAATTTCTCGCCGTCGACGACGGGCAGGTGCCGCAAGTGGAACCTATCCATCCCCTCGCGGATGGACTTCAGGTTGTCCTCTTCGTCGAGGGTGATGACGGGCGTGGTCATGATGTCGGCGACGCGGTGGGTCATGGCTCCTCCAGCTCAGCTATGCCATGAGCCGCCGACAATTCGTAGGGTTGGGCCTGCGCATGCGCACGGACGCGCGGAGCGCAAGGCAGCAAGCTCAGGCGATGAGCTTGCTGCATGAAGACGCCTACATCGATGGGCGATGGTTTTCGGGAGCCGAGCGTTTCGAGGTTCTGGACCCGGCGACCGGCGAGGCCGTCGCCGCGGTGGCGCGCTGTACGGCGGACGACACCCGCCGCGCCGTCGCGGCCGCCGAGCGAGCGCTGCCGGCCTGGTCCACCCTGCCGGCGCGCGAACGCGCCGCCGCGCTGCATCGCCTGGTGGAAGCGATGGCTGCGAACGAGGACGAACTGGCCCGGCTGTTGACTCGCGAGCAAGGCAAGCCGCTCGCCGAGGCGCGTGGCGAGCTTCGCTACGGCGCGTCGTTCCTGACCTTCTTCGCCGAAGAAGCGCGTCGGCTCTACGGTGAGACGATCCCCTCCCCTCGTGCGGGCAGCCGCCTGCTCGTGTTGCGGCAGCCCATTGGGGTCGGGGCCGCCATCACCCCTTGGAACTTTCCCTCGGCGATGATCGCCCGCAAGCTCGGCGCGGCGCTCGCGGTCGGCTGCACCCTCGTGGTCAAGCCCGCGGAAGCGACACCCCTGTCGGCCCTGGCGCTCGCGGACCTCGCGGAGCAGGCAGGGATCCCCGCGGGCGTGTTCAACGTGGTCACCGGGGACGCGGACGATGCTCCCACCATCGGCCGGGTGCTCTGCGAGGACCCGCGCGTGCGGGCGCTGAGCTTCACCGGCTCGACCGAGGTCGGAAAGCTTCTGCTGCGGCAGTGCGCTGCGACCGTCAAGCGGGTGAGCCTCGAGCTTGGCGGCAACGCGCCGTTCCTTGTGTTCGACGATGCGGACGTGGAGGCCGCCGTCGAGGGTTGCATGACCGCCAAGTTCCGAAACGCCGGGCAGACCTGCGTGGCGGCCAACCGCATCCTCGTGCAGCGGGGCGTTTACGAGGCTTTCGTCGAGCAGCTCGGCGCCCGAATCGCGGCGCTGCGCGTGGGCCCTGGGTTCGACGAGGGCGTCGCCATCGGCCCGCTGATCGACGAGGCGGCGCTGCTGAAGGTCGAGGAGCACGTCGCCGACGCCCGTGCACGCGGCGCGACGGTTCGGGTCGGGGGACGGAGACACGCGCTGGGGCGGACCTTCTTCGAGCCCACGCTCCTCGAGGGCGTCTCGCCCGAGATGCGCATGACGCGCGAGGAGACCTTCGGGCCCGTCGCCGGCGTCATGCCTTTCGAGACCGAGGCGGAGGCCCTACGCATGGCCAACGACAGCCGCGCGGGCCTGGCGGCCTACTTCTATGCGCGAGACGTCGGTCGGGTCTGGCGCGTCTCGGAAGGGCTGGAGTACGGCATGGTCGGCGTCAACACCGGGCTGGTGAGCACCGCCGAGGCTCCCTTCGGAGGCGTCAAGGAGAGCGGCTTGGGCCGCGAGGGCTCTCATCACGGCGTCGAGGAGTGGACGGAGCTCAAGTACGTCTGCCTCGGCATGTGAGGCCGAAGAGCGGCTCATCTGAAGAAGTACCCCTACCTCGATGGCTCGTGGGG
>JALVDI010000019.1 GCA_027009115.1 Polyangiaceae bacterium
GTTTTTTGGGGCGGTCTTTTTTGGGGCGGTCTTTTTTGGGGCGGTCTTTTTTGGGGCGGTCTTTTTTGGGGCGGTCTTTTTTGGGGCGGTCTTTTTTGGGGCGGTCTTTTTTGCGGCGCGCGCCCTCGGAGGAGCCCCGCGGCCGGGTTCAGCCATGGAGCGGCGCGCCCTGGGACGCCCGCCTCCCTTGCCCCCGCTCTCCCCCGCCACGCTGCCTCTCAGTCGTCGTTGCCGGTTTCGGCGTCGGCGGGCGTCTCGGCGTCGGGCGCCGCGGTCGCCTCCGCGGTGCGTGCCTCGGTGGATTGAGCCTCCGGTGCGGTCGCGGGGTCGCCTTCCTCCAAGCCCTCGACCGGAACCTGCGGCTGCGTGATCTCGATCGTCGTCTCGAAGATCTCTCCGGCGGCGATCGTAAAGAGATTCCGGCCGCCGAAGGGGACGTCCAGGCGCGGGTCCATGTAGTGCCAGTCCATCGTCCACGCTCCGGGCGTCTGGCCCGCGGTGATCCTCACGACCTTGAGCGCGAGCCACGGAGTGCTCGCGAAGGTCTCCTGAAACCAGGCGTAGATCTGTGCCTTGCCGTCATGGCGCATCGGCTGATCGTCGGCGGTCCGGTTGAAAGGCTCCACCAGCGAGCCCGCGTCCGAGAAGAGCTCGGTGATGGCCCGCGCATCACGGCGGTTGAAGTGGAGCGCGTAGTGCCGCAGGAGCTGCTCGTCGCTCGGCTCGGTCGGCGGCGCCGGCGCGAAGACCATCTTCACTTCGAGCCCGTTGCAGCGGACCGAGCGCTGCACGTAGTATTCGAGAAAGCGCCCGCGCATGCGTAGGTCCGCGGGGCGGCGCTCGGCTTCCGGCGGGTGTTCGCAGGTGCCCAGGCGGATCCGTGCTTCCTCGACCATCGCCCACTCGTCGTCGGGCTGCTCCCCGGGCGTGAAGCGCTGCGCGATGGTCTCGGTGCACTCGCCGACCTGCTGATCGAAGATGAGTAGAAGGCCCTCGTCGTCGACGCGGACGGTCGCGACGCGGTCGGGCTGAATGTCCATGGTGCCCTCCGTGCAGGTGCCTTCCACGAAGGTCCAGCGTGACTGCGCGATGGCGGGGGTGACGGGCGTGGTGCCGGCGAGCTGTCTCGGCGCCGAGGAGCCGACGCTGAGATCTCCCGACTCGTCGGGGAGGGTGGACCGTTCGCTCGGGCATCCCACGAGAAGGAGGAGCACGACCAAGGGGCGCATCATCGGAGAAACGGAGCGCATCGCGGCCCTCGCGTCAAGCGGACCGCTCGTCGGATCGAGAAAAGCTGGCCGGGCTCGCGCATCACCGGAAGATCCCTTCTCGTTCCTGGAGGCCGCGTCCGATGAGGCTCTGGATGGCTGCCTTTACAGTCCAGACCTTCTCTTCGATGACGGAGTCGTCGTCGTCATGGTCGCCCTCGAAGCTCAGGGGCTCGCCGAAGTAGATGCGGTACCGCACCGGCAGCGGAGCCACGAGCCCTAGCAGGAGTTGGGGGATGATTGGGAAAGCGGGCATCCCTAGGACGCGGGCGAGACCGTCGAGGTCGGCGACGCTGATGTACTGTTCTTCGGCGCCCACGACCGCCACCGGCACGATGGGCGTGCGTGTCTCGAGGGCCAGCCGCATGAAGCCCAGGCCGAAGTCGACGAGCCGATAACGCTGGTCGAACGTCTTGGAGATGCCCCGCGAGCCCTCGGGAAACACCAGGAGCGACTCGCCCTGTCGAAGGAGCCGACGTGCGTTTTCGGGGCTGCCGACCACCTGGCCGAGGCGAGGAAAGAGCACGGAGAAGAAAGGCAATTCGGCAGTCCAGCGTTCGACCATGCTGCGCGGAAAGCGGGGCGGATCGAGGTCGAGCATCAACGAGGTGGCGATCATCATCCCGTCGATGGGCACCTGCCCCGAGTGGTTGGCGACGAGCAACACGCGCCCTTCCCCTGGAACGCGCTCGATGTCGTGGACGAGCGTCCGGAAGTAGCGGCGATGCAGGATGGCGGCGGCGGCGAGGGCGTAGCGGCTCGCCTCGGGGTCGAAGCCGAAGGGGTCGTGGCCGACCTCGTTGGGATGCATCTGAATGCGGGCGATCTTGGCGTCCAGGTCTTCGCCCAGGATCTCCTCGGCCAGACGGACGAAGCGATCGCCGGCGCGACGCAGCCGCGAAGGGGGCGGTCGTTGGCTCCTGTCCCCAGGTCCTGGGCGGTGGCCCCAGCCGGAGAGCGGTACCTTTGGCTCGCGATCGTGCATCGCCGGCAGGGTAACCCACCCGCGCGGTTCTCATGGTCGCTCAGCGGTCTTCATCCCCTGAACTGGGCATCCCTCGCCCGCGGGTGCCCACGGCGTCGTCCGCCATGAAGGTGCTGTCCAACGCGCCCAATCTCCGCAGGGCCTCGAAGACGACGACGGCCACCGCGTTCGACAGGTTCAGGCTGCGGACCGCACCGCAGGTGGGGATGCCCCAGACGCGGTCCGGGTGGGCGCGGAGGATCGCCTCGTCGAGGCCCGTCGATTCTTTGCCGAAGACGAGGGCATCGCCCGGGCGCACGTCCATTTCGAGGTAGCTCCGTTCGGCGCCGCCGCTGAACAGATGGAGGCGGGCCTCGGGGTGTGCCGCCCGAAATGCGTCGAGGTCTGCGTGCCGGTGGAGGTCGACCAAGGGCCAGTAGTCGAGCCCAGCGCGTCGGACGGCCTGCTCGTCGATCCGGAAGCCGAGGCGCCCGACGAGGTGCAGGGCGGCCTGGGTGGCGGCTGCCGTGCGGGCCACGGCGCCGGTGTTGGGCGGGATCTCGGGCTCGACCAGCACGATCCGCAGGGGATGGGGCAGGGGCGCGCAGCGAAGCTTCGGGCCGCGGGGCATGGCGCGAGCTTGACGGGGGATCCCCTCCATCGCTAGCGTCCTCTCGTGGGCCGTTCCCTCGCCGCTTTCGCGCTCGCCATCGTCGGTCTCTGCCATCCGGTTTCCGGCGCGTCTGCCGACGAGATGGACATCAGTCTCGCGCGCCTGTGCCAGCGCGAGGGAGCCGCTTGCGCCGATCCGGATGGCGACGGCGTCTACGCCCGGGACGACGACGCCTGGCGCGGCATCATGACCCAGTTCGGCTACGCCCTGGCTCCGCCGCTCGCGAGCGGTGCACGGACCACCGGCATGCGGCACTTCTACCTGGGCCTGGAGACGAGCGTCGTCCAGTTGGACGACGGAGCCGAGTACTGGGCGAATGGGACCGAGGGCGATCGCCTCAGCGGGGTCGAGCGACGCAACCGTTTCGTCGACTCGGTGCTCACGATGACGCGGTTGCACCTGCGCAAGGGGCTGCCGTGGGGGCTCGAGCTCGGCCTTTCGGCCGGCCGCATCTTCAACACGTCGTACTGGACGTGGGGGGCGTCGCTCAAGATCGCGCTCATGGAGGGCTTCCGCGAGGGGCTCGCCGCGTGGGTCCCGGATGTGGCGATCCGCGGGTCGGTCCAGACGCTGACGGGGGACGACGAATTCAGTCTGACGGTCCCGAGCCTCGACGTCGTCGTCTCCAAGCCGCTGGTGCTGGGACGTGCTGCCGTCCTGACTCCCATTCTGGGGGCGCAGTTCGTCTGGATCATGGCCGACTCCGAGAGCGTCGACCTCTCGCCCGGGCGCGATCAGTGGGCCGAGTGCGGGAACCTCGTCGACCGTAGCGGCGGTTCGAGCGAACCGTGGACGCTGCCGAGCCCAGCGTGTACCGGCAGCGTGACCGACTACGGCAACGAGACCGAGTTCCCGCGGCTCCGAGTGTTTCGCTCCCGCCTCGTGGTCGGCTTCAACTTCCGCTACCGGCTTCTCCAGCTAGGGGCGACGATCCATTGGGACCTCAAGAGCCCTTCGTCCGACAGCGACGTCCCTGAGGGCGTGAACCGCCAGTACAACCTCACGTTGGTGGCTGGGGTCGTCTACTGAACGGCTTCGGTATTTGGGCGAAAGCGACGACGCCCAACCGACGCCGGTTCACGGGCGTCGAAGAGCGCGACGGTAGACCCGCGGACTTCGTGGTGGCCGAATGGAGCCTGGCAGTCCAACTGCCGGTCGCGACGGGCCGCCCGCGAGCGAGAGGCTGGGCTTGGCGAACCTCGAGGAACTGGGCGTGAAGTTGTGGGGCGGTTGTGGGATGGGGCTTCAGAGCACTTGCGCGAGCGGTGTGTACTCGACGCCCGTGTCCCGTGCGACCGCCTCGTAGGTGCAGGCGCCGTCCCAGCAGTTGATGCCCTTGGCGAAGCCGGGGTCGGAGCTGGCGAACTTCACCACGTCCCGCGCGATGCGCCGCGCATAGCGAAGGGTCACATTGGTCAGCGCGAAGGTGCTGGTCTGGGCGACGGCCCCCGGCATGTTGGCGACGCAGTAGTGCACGACGCCGTCGAGCACGTAGGTGGGGTCGTCGTGGGTGGTGGGGCGGCAGGTCTCGATGCACCCGCCCTGATCGACCGCGACGTCCACGATGACGGAACCGTCCTCGATGGTGGAGAGCATGTCCCGGGTGATGAGCTTGGGGGCGCGGGCGCCTGCCACGAGCACCGCGCCGATGATCAGGTCTGCCCACTGGATCGCCTCGGCGATGTTGTGGGGGTTCGAGTAGAGCGTTTCGATGGAGCCTCGGAAGATGTCCTCGAGATAGGCCATGCGGTCGTGGTCGAGCTCCAGAACCGTCACGTGCGCACCCATCCCGACCGCGATCGTCGCCGCATTCGAGCCGACGATGCCCCCCCCGAGGATCGCCACGCGGCCACGGCGCGTACCGGGCACGCCGCCGAGGAGGATGCCCTTGCCGCCGTGCTCCTTCTCCAGCGAGCTGGCTCCGACCTGAACACTCATCCGCCCTGCGACTTCGCTCATCGGGCGGAGCAGGGGGAGCCCGCCGTCGGGGCCTTCGATCGTCTCGTAGGCGATCGCGCGCACTTTCTTGTTCATCAGCTCGCGGGTCAGCTCCGGGAGCGGCGCGAGGTGCAGGTACGTGAAGAGAATGAGCCCTTCTCGGAAGAAACCGTACTCCGAGGGCAGCGGCTCTTTGACCTTCATGACCATATCGGCCGCCCAGGCTTCTTCGGCGCTCGATACGATGGTCGCGCCGGCGGCTTCGAAGTCCTCGTCGCGGATGCCCGACCCAAGGCCAGCGCCCTTCTGTACGAGGACCCGATGCCCGTCGCGTACGAGAAGACTGACGCCTCCAGGGTTGATGCCCACGCGGTTCTCGCGGGGCTTGATCTCCGTTGGAACGCCGATGATCACACATGCCTCCCTTGGCGGCTCCTGCCGCGGGCGGGACGGTAGCCCGGAGCCGTCGCGCTCGTCGAGGGGAAGCTCTCTCCTTCGCTGGACCGCGGCGGGGGGCAGCGTGAGTTTTCGCGCACGGGCGGGCTCTGGCCGGCAGCGATGCTATACGAAGCGCGGTGCGGAGGCTGCTGCTGCTCGTGCTCGTCCTCGTCCTGGCGTTCGTCGCAGGGGCGGCCTTTTGGCTGGCGGGGCGGGGCGATGACCTCGACCGGCGCCTGGAGGAGCAGCTGCTCCGTCGCGGCGACGTGCTCGTCGTCGGGGTCTCGCCCGACGAGCTCCCGGCGTTGGAGGGGACGCGCTGGAGGACCGGCGAGCTCAACGCCGTTCTCGATGCTCCAGACCGCGGTGCGTTGGCGCCGGCGCTGCACGAGGCGGGGATCGACGCGGTCCTGGTGGCGGCGGGGCCCCGGGTGGAGGACCGGGATGTCCCGCTCCGCGTGGCGCTGGCGGCCTACCAGCCTATGGAGGGGCTGCGCGGCGTGTACCTCTCGCCTTCCCATGCGCTCTACGAGCGGGCCGTGAGCACGGACCTTGGTCGATCGGCCGAGGCGCTCCCACGAATTGCGCGACGCATCCTCGAGGGACACGCGCCGCCACCCATCGCT
>JALVDI010000020.1 GCA_027009115.1 Polyangiaceae bacterium
CAGCCCTCGGCGACGCAGCCCTCGGCGACGCAGCCCGCGGCGACGCAGCCCGCGGCGACGCAGCCCGCGGCGACCGTCGAGCCCCCAGCGTATCCCTTCGAGCCCCTGAACGCCGATGAACACGAGCGGGTCTGCGCTGGTACCGGCGAGCGTCCGTCCCCGTACGAGTGCACCCAGGACAGCGACTGCCGCATCTGCCACGACGGCTCCAACTGCGGGACCCCGGTGAACCTGGACGAGTACCGGCGCCGCGGAGTGGCTTGCCAGCGCGAAGATCTTGCCGAGTGCGAGTACATGGCCGTTCGCTGCTGCGCCGGCTACTGCCGAGTCGTCTCTCACTGAGCTGCACCGCGGCTCGCTTTTCGCTACGGACACCACCGGAGAAGAACCTCGATGCGACACCTCTTCTGCTTCGCCTTGCTCCTGGCGTGTGGCGGAAACGGCGGCTCCCGCGACGCGGGCGCGCCTGACGCGTCGGCGTCGGATGCGTCACCGCCCGACGCTGCGGAACGAGACAGCGCGCCGCCCCCGGACAGTGCGACAGCTTCTCCGGGCGACTGGCGACTGCCCGAGGGCTACTACGAGCCGGCCAAGATGCCGATGGTCCTCGTGCACCCTCGCCCGGACGCTCCAGACTGGGCCTACGCCAGCAACGCCTATCCGGGCTTGCGTTGGGAGATCCCCATCGTCGTGCAAGGCGGCGCCTGGCCCTTCCAGTACGCGATCGTCGACGACGGCGGGGCGCGCGGACTGTCCATCGGGGCCGAGTTGACGCGTATCGAAGAGGACGGCTTCGTCGTGCACCGGATCACCGAGGAGTACGGCACGCTCTGGTGGGACGACCCGGTGACGGGGCAGTACGCGATCCGACTCCGCGTGACCGACCAGGAGGGCAGCTCCCTGGACGTCGACCTCACCCTCAAAGTGGGCACCGAGGGATGGGTCTTCGTCGACGCCGAGAACGGCGACGACGACAGCGGCGACGGGAGCATGGGTCGACCCTTCGCCACGCTGAAGCCCCTCTACAGCTACGACCGCTCCACCCCAAGCTCTTTCGCTCAGCACCGCGTCGTTCTCGCCGGCCTCGTGCCCATGGACGGAAACCGGCTCGACAGCGGTGGCGGCAACCTGAGGATCGCCGACGACGACCGGGCGCCGCGCATCTACATCGGATGGCCCGGGCGGGACGCCGTGCTGGAGGCCTTCGAAGGCAAGATCTCCCTGGACGCGCCCGACTTCTACCTGGCCCACCTGGAGCTTCGCCATCGCGCGGACTACGTCCCCGACACCGGGTCGTACCTGCACATGATCACGGCTTGGGACAACACCGACCGCTTCACGATGCATCGGGTGCACGTGAGCCGCTTTCAGGGCGTGCCGTACAACGAGGGTTACGGCAATTCGGGGTTCGTGATGTTCGTCGACAATGGCCGGGGCCGTGCGCACGTCGCCATGGTCGGCAACACCTTCAGCGGTCCCAGCGGCGTCATCACGAGCACCTACTCCCTTCGGGAATCGGTCTTCGAACGCAATGTGGTGCGAGACGCCGAGCTCAGCCTGGGAGACGGTTCGGTCTGGAGCCTCATCTACCTCAAACGCGGCAACGAACACGTGAGCGTGCGGGCCAACGAGATCTGGCAAAACAACACATGGGATCCGAGCGTGGGGCTGTCCGCGCTCGGCATGGATCAATCGCGTCTCGTCGAGTTCGCCTACAACGTGCTGAGGGCTCCCTGGGACGACGGCCGTCATGGCGCGCTCAAGGTCTTTACGAACAGCCACGCCTCCAGCTACACGTGGACGGAGGACACCCCCGTGTGGATCTACCGCAACACCCTTTCACGCAGAGTCTCATGGGAGGGGGCCAACCTCGACAACGCCGTCGACGGCCTCGTGCGGTTCGAACGCAACGCGCTGCACGAAGGGACCTTCCCCGTCCACGCTCGGGTGCTCCTCGACGGCAACCTCGAGGGGATGCCGATCGTCGACGAGCAGATGCAGCTGCTCGCGCCGCTACGCGCAGAATACCTCGGCCGGGTCGGCGCGGAGATCGCAGCGCCGGCGTTCTGAGGGCCCGGACGCTTTTCGGGTGAGCTCCGGGCGACCCCTGGAGACCCGGGACGCCGGGAACGGGGAGGTCCTCCGGTCCGAGCGATCGACTCGCCCGCCGTAATGGAGGAGCTGTGCCCAGGGGGGACTGCGGTGACGAGCTTGCGCGGGGCCGACAGGTGGCAAGAGCGCATCTCAAGAACGGTCGTCGATCGACCCGTGGACTGGGCGGGACCGGGCGCATCCGCGCGCCGAAAGAATGTCGAGCATTCTTGAGCTGAGAGGATGGCGCAGGTGCGCAGGCCGCGGAGCGGCGACGAGGAGTTTTGAGATGCGCTCTAGCCAGCTAGAACGGGATGTCGTCGTCGCCGAAGTCGTCCGCGGGAAAGTCGTCGTACCCGCCGCCTTCGGCGCCGCCTCCGCCGCCTCCGCCGCCGCCTCCGCCGCCGAAGTCGTCGCCACCGCCGAAGTCACGACCGCGGCCCCCGCCGCCTCCGAGCAGGAGCAGCTCGTTGGCCCGGATGTCCGTCGCGTAGTGCTTCTGGCCGTCTTTGCCTTCCCAGGTGCGGTACTGGATCGTGCCCTCGACGTAGATGGTCTGACCCTTCGAAAGGAACTTGTTGAGCGCCTCGGCGCGCTTGCCCCAGAGGATGACGTTGTGCCACTCGGTACGCTCTTGCCGCTCCCCCGAACGCGAGAGGAAGCGCTCCGTCGTCGCGAGCCGCAGCCGCATGCGCGCGGTGCCGCCCTGCGTGAAGCTCAACTCGGGATCCTGCCCGAGGTTGCCGATGAGCATCACCTTGTTCAGTCCTTCTCTCGCCATGTCTCACTCCCTACTCCGGCGGCCGTCCGACCTCGCCGCGTGCCTCGGCGCCGTCGCTGGCGCCCACCTCCCCGAGCGTGAGGAGGAGCCCGAGGCTAGTCGGCGACCGTGACAACAGCAACGCGAGCGCTCTCGGCCGCCCGAAGGACCCGAGATCCCACGGCTTGTGTGCCCCCGAGCGCGCTATCTTCCTGGGCATGCTCCGCCGAACCCTGCTGTTGTGTTCGCTCTCGTTGGCCTGCCGCGATCCGGACCCAGCCGGAAGCGAGACGGGCGAGGTGCTCAGCGCCCCCTCCGCGTCAGAGGAGCCCGCCCACGATCCACCCCCCGAGATCGCCCGCCCCTACGCCGAAGGGGTCGACGCTCAGGCCGAAATCGACGCCGCGGTCGCGGGCGCCGACGGCAAGCGCGTACTCCTCGTGTTCGGCGCCAACTGGTGTCCCTGGTGCCGACGCCTCGAACACACCTTCCGCAACGACCCGCGCATCGCCGCCACGCTCGCCGAGAAGTTCCGGCTGGTGCACGTCGACGTCGGCCCCCGCGACTCGAGCGTCAACCGGGAGCTCGCGCGCCGCTACGGCGACCCGCTGTCCAAGGGGTTGCCATGCCTCGTGGTCCTCGACGAACGGGGCGCCGTCGAGCACGTCCAGGAGACGGGCGCGTTCGAAGCGGGCGATCGGCACGATCCGGAGCGCGTGCTCGCGTTCCTTCGGACCTGGGAGCCATGAAGCGGCGATCCTTCAACGGAGCGCGACGGACCCCAGCCAGAACGCGAGGGGCACCGTTCCGATACAAAGCAGCGACGATGCGACGATCGCCTGCGTGACGCGCGCGACGCCGGTCTCCAGCTCCTGCGCGATGGCGAAGGTCGTGATGGCCGCGGGCATCGCCGCGAGCAAGAGCAACACCTGAGCCTCCACGGACGTCAGCCACCCGAGCTGATACCCCAGCAGACCGAGCGCGAAGGTGACGCCTGGGACAACCAGCAGCTTGGTGGCGACGAGCAGCACCGTGACCGAATCCACTTGGCGGAGTGCGCGCCGGTGGGTGTGCAGGTAGAGGCCGAGCAAGAAGAGCGCGATGGGGGCCGCGCTCGCGCCGATGGGCTGAGCGACGGCCACGACCAGCACCCGGGCCCCCTCGGGGAGCAGGCGCGCGCCGAGGCCCACGACCGGCGCCCACAAAAGGGGCTGGCGTAGGAGCGCACGACGTCCGGGACGCGACGAACGTCGCTCGTGGAGCGTTCCCCAGCGCACGAGGAGCCAGGGCCCGAGGAGCATCGAGAGGGTGACGTGGATGGCCACGGCGAGGGAGGCGGTCCCGAGCGCGTGCGGGCCGAGGGTCTGTTCGACCACGGGCAAGCCGAGGTAGGCCACGTTGCCAAAGGAGGCGACGAGGGCCAGCGGCCCCCGAGCCGGGCCGGAGCCGAGCCACCCAATGCCGAGCAGAACGAGGGCGAGGGCGGCGGGCACGAGCGCCCAAAAGAAGACCCCCCTCGGCAGCCCGAAGGAGGCGTCGGCGAGGCCAGCCAGGACGAGGGCGGGGAAGGCGAAGTAGAGCGCGTAACGGTTGAGGTGCGCGACCGCCCTCTGGGGCCGGTCGAAGAGTCGGAGCGCGCCGGCGAACCAACCCAAGAGCGGGGGGGCGAGCAAGACGAGGGCGCGGGTGAGCACCGCCCGGTTATGGGCAGCGGCACGGCGGGGGTCGAGGCGAGGCCCGTCCCCACCATGCTATGCTGGGGACGCAGGGGTGGTCCTGCGGAGGCGGCGCTGAGGGGTACCCCGAGCGCTCGTCGCTCACGTTTCGCTGGGAGGGGTCATGCGTGCCCATGCTGTCCACGTTGCGTTGCTCTGGGCTCTCGTCGCTTGCGGGGGAGGCGGCGGCGCCCCCGACGACGCCGAGGTGCCCGACGGAGGCACCGACACCGGGCTACCGCCCGTGAACATCCCCAACCCTGTGCTGGTCCAGACGATCGCGCCCGACGAGGCGCGGGTCGGCGAGACGATCGCTGTGACCTGCGTGATCGTCGACGAGAGCGGCGAACCCTACTCGGCCGTCGGACGCACGCCGCGGCTCCGGGTCGCCCCCGAGTCTTCCATCGAGCGCGTCGGCGGTGAGATCGTCGGCACACGCACGGGCGAGATCGAGGTCAGCTGCGCCTTCCCGGACCTGATGCTCACCGACGAGAGCCCCGCCATCGTGCGCCTGACGCCCGGCGAGCCCGCGGAGGTCCTCACCACCCTGGACCGCTCGAGGGTCGAGGCAGGGGAGACGGTGACCGCCACCTGCGACGTCTTCGACGCCTACGGCAACCGCGTCGAGGATGCTGCGCCGACGCTGCGGGTCGACCCCGCCGACGAGGGCAACACCACCACGGGCCTGGCGACCGAGTTCACGAGGGCCGGCACCTACACCGTCGGCTGCGAGCTCCCCGGCGCCGCAAGCAACGCCGAGCGCGTGGAGGTCACCCCGACGCTGCCGGCTGCCCTCGCCATCGCGAAGATCCCCGACCAGCCTGTCTACGGCATCGCTCAGGTCGTCGAGGTCGCCGCGATTGTGACCGACCGCTACGACAACCCGATCCCCGATGCGGAGGTCGGCTTCGAGAGCGCGCCGCCAGGCTCTACCCTGGGCCGAAACCGCTTCCGCTACGACGCCGACGGGGTCTACGTCGTCACCGCGACGGTGGCCCCACCGACGGAAGGGGGCGTCGACCTGAGCGCGGAGACGACCCTCGTCGTCAACGGCAACGGACCTTCGATCCAGTGCACGGGGCCACAGGATGGCTCCATGGTGGACATCGCGCCCGGCGGCTCGCTCACCTTCACCGGCACCGTGGACGACCCGAGCGGGATCATGAGCGTGACGGTCAACGGCTCGCCGGCGACCCTCGATGCTTCGGGCAACTTCAGCGCGCCGCTCACGGCTCGGTTCGGAGTCAACTTCGTGGACGTCGTGGCCACCGACAGCTTTGGCACCGAGAACAGCACAACCTGCGCGTTCCTCGCTTCCAACCGCTGGTC
>JALVDI010000021.1 GCA_027009115.1 Polyangiaceae bacterium
CGATGTCCGCCGTGGTGTTGTAGAGGGCGAGGCTTGCGCGGGCCGTGGCAGAGACGCCGAAGTGGTCCATCACCGGTTGGGCGCAGTGGTGCCCCGTGCGGATCGCGATGCCTTCGGCGTCGAGAACGGTCCCAGCGTCCGTGGGGTGGATGCCGTCGAGCACAAACGACAGGACGCTGCTCTTCTGGCCCGCGGCGCCGATGAGCCGAAGCCCTTCGATCTCTTGAAGCCGCACGGTCGCGTAGGCGAGCAGCGCGCGCTCGTGCTGAAACAGCGCGGCGCGGTTGAGCCCGCTGAGGTAGTCGATCGCCGCGCCGAGGCCCACGGCGCCGGCAATGTTCGGGGTGCCGGCTTCGTACTTGTAGGGGAGGACGTTCCAGGTGGATCCCTCGAAGGTCACCTGATCGATCATGTCGCCGCCGCCTTGCCAGGGAGGCATCGCTTCGAGGATCGCGCGCTTTCCGTAGAGGACGCCGATGCCCGTGGGCGCGTAGAGCTTGTGGCCACTGAAGGCGTAGAAGTCCACGTCCAGCGCGCCTACGTCGACCTCGTCATGCACGACGCCTTGCGCCCCATCGACGAGGACGAGGGCGCCGGCGTCGTGGGCGAGCTTGGTCATCCGGCGGATCGGAAGGACGGTGCCCAGAACGTTCGATACATGGGCGAAGGCGCAGATCCGCGTACGTTCGCTGAGCTTCCGGGAGAATGCCTCGATGGGGATCTCGCCGTCGTCTGTCATCGGCACCACGACGAGCTTCGCCCCGGTACGCGATGCGATGAGCTGCCACGGAACGATGTTCGAGTGGTGCTCGAGCTCGGTGACGAGGATCTCGTCGCCCTCGCTCAGGTTGGCCCCACCCCACGCCTGCGCGACGAGGTTGATGCTCTCGGTGGTTCCTCGCGTGAAGACGATCTCCTCGCGTTCCGCGGCACCCAGGAAGCGTCGCACTTTGTCCCGTGCGCCTTCGTAACTCGCCGTGGCGCGCTGGCTGAGCGCATGGACCGCCCGGTGTACGTTGGCGCAGTCCTGGGCGTAGGTCCGCGTGACCGCCTCGATGACCGCTTTCGGTTTGAGCGCGGTCGCGGCGCTGTCGAGGTACACGAGGGGCTTGCCCGGGTGGACCTCTTGGGCGAGCGCAGGGAACTCGGCCCGCAGCGCCGCGACGTCGAAGTCGGGAAAGGTCACGCCCGCCAGGGCGGCTTCGATGGGCGAGGTGGGGTTCATGGGAGCTCCTCGAAGTGAGCGCGCAGGGTCTGAGCTTCGGGAAGCCGCGCGAGCACGCTCTCGGTCAACTCGCTTCGAATCGCTTCGACCGGCGTGGCGTTCACGAGCTCTTCGAGGAATGCGAAGGCGAGCATTCCGCGAGCGACCGGCGCGGGGATCCCGCGGGAGCGGAGGTAGAAGAGCGGGTCCTCGTCGAGGGTGCCGACGGTCGCCCCATGGGACGCGACGACGTCGTCGTGGTCGATCTCGAGGTGGGGCTTGGCGTAGACGTTCGCGCGCCCGCTCAGCAGCAGGCTTCGACTGTGCTGGTGCGCCTCGGAGCCGGGGGCGCTGCGACGGACCAGCGCCTGTCCGTCGAACACGGCGGTGGCCTTGCCGTCGAGCACGCCACGGTACCGCTGCTGGCTGCGGCAGTGGGGAGCGACATGCTCGGCGCGGACGTGGTGGTCGACATGAGCTTGGTCGCCGACCAGATAGATCCCGTCGAGGTAGGCTTCGGCGCAGGGACCGAGGAGGCGTACGTCGAGATCGAGCCGCAGGGGCGCTCCCTCGAAGCTCGCCACGAGGGAGCGGTAACGCGAGGCGCGCTCCTGCGCGACGGCCAAGGTGCCCAGCAGCGCGCCCTCGTTGCTGTGGACTCGGACGTGGTCGAGGGAGGCCTCGGGTCCAAGGACGACCTCCGTGACGGGCACGCTGAGGGCGCTCTGGCCAAAGGCACGCTCGACGAGTCGCAGCCGCGCGCCGGCTTCCAGTACGATCAGCACCCGGGGGTAGGCTGGGCTGGTGCCGAATGCCTCGTAGTCGAGGTCCAAGGCGCCATCGTAGTCCCGCCCCACGACGAGAAGCAGCGCATCGGTGAAGCTCACCGAGTTGAGCGCCACGAAGTGCTCGTTGGTCGCGACCGTCCCGAGCCGTTCCAGGAGCGCGGCTGGGGCTTCGACTGCGCGGTAGGCCTTCAGGCCAGGTTGTGGCTGGGGAAGGGCCAGGAGCTGGGCGCCGCGAAAATGGGCCCGGGGATCTCGCCCGGGTGCCGCCCAGCCGGCGCTGGTGTCGACGACTTCGGCCTTGGGGTAGTCCCGGTCGAGAAGATGCCGGACGGGGGTGAAGCGCCAGGCCTCGGTCTTCTTCGTTGGCAGCCCGCTGCGCTGTAGCGCCTGCCGTGCACGTTCGCGCAGCGGCGCGAGGGTCGGTGGCGTTTCCCGCTCGGGGATGGTCGTCAAGAGGCTCATCCGTTCCTCGCCGAGGCTCGGGCATCGTCGTAGCCCCTTGCTTCGAGCTCCAACGCGAGACCTTTGTCGCCGCTCGTCACGATGCGTCCGTCGACGAGCACGTGAACCACGTCCGGAACGATGTAGTCGAGCAGCCGCTGGTAGTGGGTGATCACGAGCATGGCGCGCTCGGGCCCGCGGAGGGCGTTGACCCCTTCGGAGACGATTTTGAGCGCGTCGATGTCGAGGCCGGAATCGGTCTCGTCGAGGATGCAGAGCCGCGGCTCAAGCAGGGTCATCTGGAACACCTCGTTGCGTTTCTTCTCGCCGCCGGAGAAGCCGTCGTTCACGGCGCGCTTGAGGAGCTCCGGGTCGAGCTTCACGAGCTTGGCCTTCTCTCGCGCAAGCTTGAGAAACTGCGCGCCGCTCACCTCTTCTTGGCCCCGGGCCTTGCGGATCGAATTGTAGGCCGCCCGTAGGAAGTAGAGGTTGCTCACACCTGGGATTGCAACGGGGTACTGAAAGGCCAGGAAGACTCCCGCGGCCGCGCGCTCCTCCACGCTCATCGACAGGAGGTCGCGGCCGTCGAGGAGGATCTGGCCTTCGGTTACTTCATAGCCTTCGCGGCCGGCGAGAACGTAGGAGAGGGTGCTCTTTCCGGAGCCGTTGGGGCCCATGATGGCGTGGACTTCGCCGGCTCCTACCTCGAGGTCGATCCCCTTGAGGATCTCTTTCCCATCGACCGAGGCGTGGAGGTTGCGTATTTGGAGCATCGTCATGAAACATCTCCTGGGAGGAGCACGGTCGTGAGTACGAGCGTTTCGGTGTTGGAGTCAGAGTGGGTCGTCGACCCGGACAACGAGGAGGACCTGTGCCTCGCTCTCGCCCCCTTTTTCGAGGAGGAAGACGCAGACCCGGAGGGCCTCGACGAGATCGCCGAGCTGATCGGGATAGAGATCGAGCGGAACCGGAACGAGGAGATCGAGCACCTCTTCGTCGAGGAGCGGGAGTGGAGCGATGAGGTGGAGCGCATGCTGCTGACGCTCATGGCGTTCGCCACCGAGGGGAGCTGGATCGAGGTCAGCTTCAACGACGGCGAGGAGGCGTACGTCGAGCGCTGGACCCTAGACGAAGAGGGGGACGTTGAGCGCGAGGTGCTCGAGGACGAAGACGGCGACATGGAAGAAGAAGACGAGGGATACGATGGCGAACTCGTCGACGGTGTGCGCAACGGCTAGGGCGGTTAGCCGACCGCGCCTTCGAGGCTGACGCCGAGGAGCTTCTGCGCCTCGACGGCGAACTCCATGGGGAGCTCTTTGAGCACCTCTTTGGCGAAGCCGTTGACGATGAGGCTGACGGCGTCCTCCTCGGAGAGGCCGCGCTGGCGGCAGTAGAAGAGCTGGTCGTCACCAATCCGCGAAGTCGTGGCCTCATGCTCGACCTGGGCGCTGGCGTTGTGCACATCGATGTAGGGGACGGTGTGGGCGCCGCAGTCGCTCCCGATCAGCAGGCTGTCGCACTGGGTGTAGTTCCGTGCGCCGGCCGCGCCGCGGGCCACGCTCACCGCGCCACGATACGTCTGCTGACCTTGGCCGGCGCTGATCCCCTTACTGATGATCGTCGAGCGTGTCCGTTTGCCGAGGTGGATCATCTTGGTGCCCGTGTCGGCCTGCTGCCGGTTGTTCGTAAGCGCCACGCTGTAGAACTCGCCGATGGCGTCGTCACCCTTGAGGATGCAGCTCGGATACTTCCATGTGATGGCCGAACCTGTCTCGACCTGCGTCCAGCTGATTTTGGCGCGGTCATGGCAGACGCCACGCTTCGTCACGAAGTTGTAGATGCCGCCGCGTCCTTCTTCGTCGCCCGGGTACCAGTTCTGGACGGTGCTGTACTTGATCTCCGCGTCGTCGAGGGCGACGAGCTCGACGACCGCGGCGTGGAGCTGGTTTTCGTCCCGTTGCGGTGCCGTGCATCCTTCGAGGTAGGACACGTAGCTTCCCTCGTCGGCGATGACCAGGGTCCGTTCGAACTGTCCGGTGTTCGCTGCGTTGATGCGGAAGTACGTGCTGAGCTCCATTGGGCAGCGGACGCCCTTGGGGATGTAGACGAAGCTCCCGTCCGAGAACACGGCGCTGTTGAGCGTCGCGTAGAAGTTGTCGGTGTAGGGGACGACCGTGCCGAGGTATCGGCGTACGAGCTCGGGGTGCTGCTGCACCGCCTCGCTGAAGGAGCAGAAGACGATCCCTTCGGCTTCCAGCTTCTCGCGGAAGCTCGTGTGGACCGAGACGCTGTCGAAGACGTAGTCGACAGCTACCCCGGCGAGGACCTCCCGCTCGTGCATCGGGATCCCGAGCTTTTCGTAGGTCTCGAGGAGCTTCGGGTCCACCTCGTCGAGGCTCTTGGGGCGGTCCTCATCCGACTTGGGTGCGGCCCAGTAATGGATGTCCTGGAAGTCGATCGCCGGATAGCGGACCTTGGCCCAGTGCGGTTCACTCATCTTCTGCCAGTGGCGGAAGGCCTTGAGTCGCCAATCGAGGAGCCACTGGGGCTCGTTCTTCTTGGCGGAGATGAACCGGACGACGTCTTCGTCGAGGCCCTTTGGGGCGACGTCTTCGTCGATGTCCGTAACGAAACCGGCACCGTACTTTTTGTCGAGGACCTTCTCGATCTCGCGGCTGGCTGTGGCCATGAATACCTCTACGCGCGGGTCGCTTCCTGGCGTGAACGGGACAAGGGGACGAGTTGGAGGGCGCTGTGCGCCATCTCTGCCAGCGAGATCGCGCTCAGGGCACCCTGGACCGCCTCGTTGATGCGTTGCCAATTGCCGCGCACACCGCAGTGCGTTTCGTGCGCGCAGGAGGAGTCGACGGAGTCGTCGGTGCACTCGGTCACAGCAATCGGTCCCTCAAGGGCTGTGATGACCTCGGCGACGCTGATCTCCTCGGCGGGGCGGGCCAGCGCATAGCCACCCTGGACGCCGCGGGTCGAGGTGAGGACGCCGCTGCGCGCGAGGGTCTTGAGGACCTTGCGCACGGTGGGCTGTGGGAGGTTGGTCTCGGCGGCGAGCTCGGGGACGGGCGTCGGACCGGCGAACTGGGCCAGCCGCGTCGCAAGGACGATGCCGTAGTCGGTAAGCTTGGAAATTCGAAGCATTTCGTACGGATGCCAGAAAAACGGGACCGGTGCGGTCCTCATTTAGAGCCGCCGACCCGTGGCGTCAACCGGGGCTCGGTGAACAGCGAGCCCTGAGCGCGCACTCGCACCGCGCCCCGGGGCATCCGGGCGCGCCCGTGCGGGGCGCCCGCACCACACGATGCGGCGCCCGCGCTGCCTAACTACACCCCCTGCGCTGCCTAACTACCCCTGCGCTGCCTAACTACACCCCCTGCCCGAAAGTCTGCCCAGTTGTGGACGCGGGGACCGCACCCCCTGCCCGAAAGTCTGCC
>JALVDI010000022.1 GCA_027009115.1 Polyangiaceae bacterium
CCCGCCGACGCTCAGGGCACGCAGCCGTGGGGGCGCATGCAGCCGGAGTAACCCGCGGCGAGACAGTCGAACCGCCGCGGGCGCCCGCCGACGCACAGGAGGGCCACGTCGCCGTCGCATTCGACGCCGAACGAGGCGAGCTCATCGCACTCCGGCGTGGGATAGCGGCAAGCGACGCTCGGGATCTCACCGGCGAGAAGCACCTCGCCGCACTGCGTCCCAGGGAGGTACTGGCTGCAGGACAGGCGCACCGCTCCGCCTCCGGTTCGTAGGATCATGTCGCCCTGGTCGCACCACTCGCCCGACCGTCCGGGGCCAGGGCTCGGGTTGCCCGGGACCTCGCAGACCGCGATCTCATCCGGGTTCCCCGTCGAGCGTCTCATCACGCAGGTTCCGCCGAGGGTTGCGCAGTCGGCCCACGGTCTCAGGACACGGGCGCCCTCGTGGACTTCGGCTCGACAGATTTCGGTACCCAGGCAGACGTCGAGCCGGGCGTCGGGGCACTCGCCGTCCCGGGCCGTTACGCAGGCTTCGACCTCCGCGCAGGTGCGCGCCTCGCTCGCGCACCGCAACACCTCGCAACTCGGCACCGAGTCGAAGCCGAAGCTCGCGTCAGCGATGGCGTAGCGGAGTTGGAACCAGCTGCCGATGAGGGACGGGGTGTCGTAGAAACCGCAAGCGTCCAGTCGGACCGCTGCGGAGACGACCTCTTCTTCGATGAGGTGGCAGGTCAGCGCCCCTTCGTCCTCGACGGAGGCAGGCCCCACGCAGTGTCGGAAGCGTTGGCGGCACTCATCGAGCGAGTTGAAGACCTGGTCGCAGTCCGTGCCTGCGCAGGTGCCCGCTCCGTCGCACGAAGCGATGAGCGCGCAGGCGTGTCCATTCCAGGCATAGTGTGGGGTGGTGCCTCGCGCTTCGCAGGTGATCTCCGCATCCGTTGGGTCGCAGGCCGCAAGGCAGGCGCCGTGGGCGGCCTCGCATGCGGTTCGGCTCGAGTACGCTGCGCCGCAGTCGACGCCCCGGCAGTGGGTCGGCGGCGCACAGTCTTCGTGCATCTCGCAAGCCCAGCCGTTCCATACCCACCAGGTGGCGCTTTCGGATCCACCGCAATCGATCGTGGAGCTTCGAGGCGGGAAGCGGGCGTCCATCGTTTCGCAGGCGCCGGCTCCACAGGAGGCCCGCGCGGCGAGGCATTCCTCGATCGACGAGTAGAGCGATCCGCAGTCTTCACCTACGCACTCCGTGAAGCCGCAGCCGAAGCCCACGGGTCGACAAGCGCGCCCGTCCCAGGCGTACCGGGTGACGCTCGGTTCGGTACAGTCACCGCCCAAGATGCTGCTATGGGCGTCCATGGGGTCGCAGTCGGACCAGGGACACGCGGGGGCAGTGAAGTCGCACGCCGCGGCGCGGACGAAGCCATCGGGGCACTGCCATGCACCCTCGCGGCATTCGGGAGGGGTTGGCGCGCCCTGGCAGCACGACTGACCTTCCCGCGTTTCGAGGACTTTGAGGCAGGGCGCTCCGTCCGTTGGCGCTGGACCGCACTCCGATGCGTCTGGCGTCGCGCTGTCGGTGGTGCCTGCGTCCGCGATGGCGCTGTCGGCTGCGCCTGCGTCCTGGGCGTCGGGTGTGGCGTCGGTGGAGCTGAGCAGCTGGTGTGTCGAGGGACATCCGGCGCAGAGGAGCACGAGGGCCAGTGTGAGTCTCATGGTCGAACAGGGCCGTGAACCAGCCGAATCGGCTCAAAAGAAGAAAGATGAGCCGTTGGGGGCGCCTGGCGGCTCACTGAAAGACGAGGTAGCAGGTGCAGACGGCGATGACTTACGTTTCCGTAGCGCCGGCTGCGCATCTGCGCAGCTGGAGGGGACAGGATGACGCGACGCTCGTCGGGCGCGTGCTCGAAGGAGATCGCTGGGCCAGCGAGGCGCTGTACCGGCGGCATGTCCGTCGGATCGCGGCGACCGCTCTTCGCATGCTTGGCGATCGGAGCGAAGCCGAAGACGTGACCCAGGACGCATTCGTGGAGGCCCTCGAGTCTCTCGAACAGCTCCGGGACCCTTCGAAATTCCGTGCCTGGTTGCTTCGCATCGCTGTGCGCAAGGTGCAGCGTCGGTTCCGCCGGCGAAAGCTTCGCCGGATGATCGGCCTTGCGAACGAGGGAGATACGCCTCTCGAGTCCGTGCTATCCCAGGGGACGAGCCCAGAGGAAGCGGCCGAACTGCGCCTCCTTCGAGATGCTCTTGAGCGTCTGCGGGCGTCCGAAAGGACGGCGTGGTGCTTGCGCCACATCGAAGGATACCCGCTCGCAGAGGTCGCGTCGGTCTGCGGATGTTCACTCGCGACTGTCAAGCGTCGAATCGAAGCGGCGCAGATGCGGATCGACCGCCATGTGGGGGCCCTCTCATGAGGCCGTGGCACGAGCGGACCGACGACGAGATCATCGACGAAGAGAGCATCCATCGGATGTGGCGAGGCATCGAGGTACGTCGCGCGAAAGGCAGGCTGCGGCGGCGCTGGTCCCTTGCCGCTCCGGCCGTGATCGCAGCGGCGGCAGGGGCGATGTTCCTGTGGTCTTCGTCGAGGTCGCCGGCTGCGCCCCTGCGCCTCGCGTCCGGTGTGGAGTTGCCTTCGGAGATCGCTGCGAGGGTGGTGCTCAGCGATGGCTCGGTCATCTCCCCCCAGGGGGGCACCGTACGCGTCTTGGCCAACCGCGCGGATGTGTTCGAGGGGCTGCTCTCCGAGGGCGATGCGCGCTTCGAGGTCACCCCTGGAGGGCCGCGGCGTTGGATCGTCGAATGTGGATGGGTCCAGGTGGAGGTGGCGGGGACGGTGTTCGAGGTTCGCCGTCGGGAGACGTTCGTGCGGGTTTCCGTGGAGCGTGGGGCAGTGCTCGTTCGTTCGACACATCTACCCGAGGGGGTTCGTCGCCTGGAGCCTGGCGAGTCGGTGGAGGTGCGACGGCCGGAGCCGCAGCCGTCGCGGCCACTGCAGCAGCCCCAGCCGGAGCAACTTCCGGCGACCCAGAGCTCGCCTTTCGCGTCGCCGCTTTCTGGCGGCGTATCGTCCGAGCGGCAACAGATCGCTCCAGCCGAGCGGGAGAGCTTCCAGGGGATGCTCGCGCGCGCCGATCGAGCTCGTGCGGCCGGTGAGAGTGCGGTGGCGGAGCGGATCCTGCTCCAGGCATTGGCACGGTATCCGGGGCACCGCGACCGTGGCGTGGCGTGGTTCACGGTTGCGCGGATCCGGCTTCGTAAGGGGCGCTGCGAGGAGGCCCTCGGCGCGATCGATCGCGCCCTGGAAGAGGGCCTCCCGGAGGCGCTACGCGAAGTGGCGCGGGCTCGTCGGACCGAGTGCCTGGAGGGGCGGCGTGACGGGCTCCTTCCCGGGCCGCGCGATGAGTCCGAGCCGCTGCGGCAACCATGAGGCGCGCCTTCGTCGTCTTCGTCTTCGTCCTCGTCGGAGACTTTGCGGCCGCGCAGGAGGTCCCCGCGAGCGTCGCCCTGCGCTTTGACGGATGCATGAATCAGCTCCGCTCGCTCTTGGCGATCGAACTGCGTGCCGACGGAGTCCGGCGGGTGGTTACCGACGACGAAGACGCGATCGCACGGATCGAGTTGCTCGGAGCTTGCGAAGCCGCGCGGGTCGAGGTGCGCATCGTCGACCGAGCGACTTCCAAGCGTTTGGCGCGCACGGTCCCGATGGGCGACGTCGCCCCCGAGGCCCGGGCTCGGGTCCTGGCGCTCGCGGTCGCCGGGTTGCTGCGGGCTAGCTGGGCCGAGTTGACTCTGCCAGGAGCACCCCAGGGCGAACTCGAGGCTCCCGCGGCTGTGCGTCGCGCGGTGGTCCGGCGGGTGACGCAGGGCCTCGGCCTGCGGGGCGGAGCCCAGCTCGACGCCCCCTCGCCTTCGGATGGCGGCGCTGGACCGCAGGAGCGGGTTTCCGGCCCGGAACTGCGGCCTGGGCCGGGAGGAGAACTCCCACCAGACGAGCGGCGAGCGAGCCGGCCTCGGCGTCGAGAGCATGCGTCGGCGCGGGAGCAAACCCCTGCGGGAGGGCGGGAGGAAGCGGGGGCTGAAGCGGCTGCGTCCTGGGAGTGGCGAGTGGGTGCGGCCGCGACGGGGCGGGCTTTCTTTGGGCCAGCGACCTTGCTGGGGGGAGCCCGCGCCTTCGCGGATTTGGGGCCCCTTCGTTTCGGGATCGTCGTCGAGTCGGGTCTTGCCAGGGACGAGTTGGGCCGCGTTCGGCACACCCTCGGTCTCGCCGAGTTCGCCGCGGAGATTCTCCGCTACGCCTCCAGCTCTGCGACGCTTGCGTTGCGTCTTCGCGTGGTCGGCGGATGGGCTCGCCTGCGCGGGATCAGCGAGCACGCGAGTGTCGTGGCCAGGTCCGTTGACGGGGCCGCGTTTGGAGCGGGGATCTTCGGCGTGGTCCGGTTTTCGCGGAGGCGTACGCGCGTCGAACTCGAACTGGGGTTCGGAGCGATGGCCGGGCCGCGGGCTCAGGCGGACGGGCGGGACGTGTCGGCTCTCGATGGGCTGTATGCAGGTCTGGGGCTGACCGTGGTCCGCTCGGGAGGAGGGGACGCCGATGCCACGCCGTGAATGGGCCAGGCGCGCTGGGCCTGCTCGGGAGTGGTTCGGGCGTGCTGGCAAGGGGATGACGCGCTAGAGCTGTCGTCATGAGCGAGATCGGCCCTTCCTGTTCCTCCTGCGAGACCCGCTCTTTGGGCGGGGAGGTTTCGCCGGCGCCCAGGGAGGCCAAGGAAGGCGCCCTTGCGTTTCGGGTTCGGGGCATGGACTGCGCTGAGGAGGTGGCGATCCTCAAGGGGGCTCTGGCGGATCTCGTGCCCGAGGAGGCGCTCTCCTTCGACGTGCTCACGGGCCGAATGACGGTGCGCGTCCCAGTCGACGAGGCGCGGATCCTCGCCGCGGTCGCGGCGACGGGGATGCGAGCGGAGCGTTGGGCCGAGGGGTCTTCCCGGGACGCGGAAGTCGGGCGGAACCGTCGCCGAGATGGGCTCGTGGCGGCGAGCCTCCTCGCGACGCTGGCGGGCTTTTCCGCGCACGTAGCGCTCGATGGTCTGAGCGCGGCGGTCGGTTCGGAGGGCCTTGGGCTCGCCGCCGGGATCCCATGGCCCATCCGGGCCCTCTATTTCGTCGCGATCCTCAGCGGCCTCTGGGTCGTGCTCCCCAAAGCTTGGTACGCGCTGCGCTCGTTGCGGCCCGACATGAACCTCCTGATGGTGATCGCGGTGGTGGGGGCGGTGGCCATCGGCGAGTGGCTGGAGGCAGCGACGGTGTCGTCGCTCTTCGCGCTCTCCCTCGCCCTTGAAGCATGGAGCGTGGGGCGTGCGCGGCGTGCGGTGGAGGCCTTGATGCGCCTGGCTCCCGACACGGTGCGCGTTCGCGGGGAGGACGGCAGCGAGCGTGAAGTGGACCCCGCCGACGTTCCGGTGGGAACCCCCTTTACGGTCTTGCCTGGCGAGCGCATCGGGCTCGACGGGCGCGTCACGTCGGGGCGCACGGAGGTCGACCAAGCACCGATCACCGGAGAGTCGCAGCCCGTGGAAAAGCAGCCGGGGGATCTCGTCTTCGCGGGAACCATCAACGGTTCGGGAGCGATCGAGGTCCTCTCCACGCATCCGGCGGGGGAGACGACCTTGGCACGGATCGTCCGGCAGGTCAGCGACAGCCAGGGGAACCGTTCGGTCTCCGAGCGCTTCGTCGAGCGCTTTGCCCGCGTGTACACGCCCGTCGTGTTCGCGAGCGCGGTCCTCGTCGCTCTCGTGCCGCCGTTCTTTTGGGGCGAGCCGTGGGCGCCTTGGACGTACCGCGCGCTGGTGCTTCTGGTCATCGGGTGCCCGTGCGCGCTCGT
>JALVDI010000023.1 GCA_027009115.1 Polyangiaceae bacterium
GCCACCGAAACCACCGAAGCGAGCGACGCGACCTCCGGCGACGCCACCGAGACCACCGAAGCGAGCGACGCGACCTCCGCCGACGCGACCTCCGACGACGCGACCTCCGACGACGCCCCCCCCTCCGCTCCTCTCGCGCCCGGCCCCGAGCGGCCCGACGACCTCTACGAAGAGGAGGTCGTCAGCGCCTCTCGCTTCGCCGAGTCTCCCCTCGACGCCCCCAACTCCACATCCATCATCACGCGCCAAGACATCCGCCTGTCCGGCCTCACGAACATCAGCGAGCTGCTCCGGCGCGTCGCCGGCGTCGAGGTGATGACCTATTCCCCGAGCCAGTCGGACGTCTCCATCCGCGGCCTGAACCGACGCCAATCGAACAAGGTGCTCTTCCTGGTCGACGGCCGCTCCGTGCGCCTCGACTTCCTCGCCGCCCCCTGGGTCCAGAACCTCCCCTTTGGGGTCGAGGACATCGAGCGCATCGAGGTCATCCGAGGCCCCGCAGCCGCCGTGTACGGCGCCGACGCCTTCAGCGGCATCGTCAACATCATCCTTCGCCGGCCCGGCGACGGGGACTCCTATGTCGGCGCCGCCGCGGGGAGCGGCGCCAGCGGGCGCACCGTCGGATCCGTGAGCGCCCGAAACGCTCACCTCGGACTGCGGGTCTCCGGGGGTTACGAGCGCACCAACCACTACGCCAGCAGCGTCGCGCCCACCCGCGAGGACGTCCGCGTGTCGCAGCTCGTCGACGACCCGAACGTCGCCCTCGAACGGCTCTTCTTCTCCGCGGAGGGTCGCCTGGACCTCGGCGCAGGCGCGACGGCCCAGCTTGGGACGGCCGTCAGCCGGGCGGACGGGGCGGTGCAGGGCATCAGCCGCCTGCGACAGGTCGCCGTCCGCGACGCTCTCTTCGCCCAAACCCATCTGACCCTCGGCACACCGTGGGGGCTGTCGCTGCGCTCCTACTGGAACCGTTTCACGATGAAGCTCGACCCCTGGGAGCAACCGGTGGGCGCCCTTCCGGCCGACGGCGACCTCGTCTCCGACCTCCTCTACACCGAGCTCGCCTTCCGCCGGCGGATCGAGCTCGGGGTGCCCATGCAGATCGCGATCGGCGTCGGCCACCAGTTCAAGCGCGTGACCTGGAACTGGCTCGACGACGACCACACCGAGCAGCACTTCTTCGCCTACGTCCAGGACGCCATCCAACTGCTGGAGACGCTGCGGGCAACCTTCAGCTTCCGCCTCGATCGGCACCCGCTCCTCGATCGGGTGCAGCTCTCCCCCCGTGGCTCGCTCGTCTGGCGCTTCCTCGAAGGGAACGCTCTTCGCGTCACCGCGGGCACGGCGTTCCGCTCCCCCTCCTTTGTCGAGAGCTATCTCCACTTCGCCAATCGCACGCCCCTACGCGGCGTCACCGCCTTTGGTGAAGGCAACCGCCAGCTCGACCCGGAGCGCATCTTCAGCGTCGAGCTGGGCTACGCCAACCAGGCGACCGACTACTTCGCTCTCGAGGCGAACCTCTACTACAACCTGGTCTTCGACGAGATCCAGCTCCGAAGCGTGGACACCTTCGCTCTCAGGGATTGGGGGCGCGGCGACGCCGCCTATCTCGACGACGACGCCGCCTTCCCCGTCGGCGAGCTCCGCTTCAGCAACGAGAACGCGACTTTCCGGCAGCTCGGGGCGGAGCTGGGCGTCCGGGTCTTCCCCGTCGACGGCCTGGATCTCTACCTCAACTACGCGATCCACGACACACGACCGACGGAGAGCTCGGACATCCAGGATTCCGTCCGTGCCCGTGACCAGCGCACGAGCCGGCACAAGATCAACGCCGGCGTCCAGTACCGCGCACCCTTCGGCCTGGACCTGAGCGCAGACCTCCACTGGGTGTCCAGCCAGGTGTGGGTCGAACAGGTCACCGATGCGCGGCAAGGCGTCCGCTTCGAGAGCTTCCCGTTGAGCGGCTACGTGCTGATCAACGCACGGCTGGGCTGGCGCCTGGCCGGCGACCGCGTCGACCTCGGGCTGGTCGCGACCAACCTCGGCGCCCGCCGCGTCCGTCAGCATCCCTTCGGTCAGCCGGTCGAGGCGCGCGTCCTCGGCACCGCCACGTTTCGGTTCGAATGATGTCCGCCCGTCCCACGCTCCTTTGCACCCTCTTGGCCCTTGGCGTGCTCGTGGCGCTGCCCACCGTCGCCGAGGCCGACGTCCGGACCGAAGCCCGTCGACACTTCCGCCGCGGAATGCGCCTGATCCAGCAAGGAGCGATCGATGCCGGGGTCCGGGAGTTGCAGCAGGCGTACGACACGCTCCCGCATCCCAACGTGCTCTACAACATCGGGCGCGCGTACGTGGACGCGAACCGGCCACGCGAAGCCATCCCATACTTTGAGCGCTACCTCGCCTCGGACCCCCCAGACCGCGAGGAGGTCGAGCGCTTCATCGAAGCGCTTCGGGCCCGCGTTCAGTCGAGCTCGACCGGCGACGGGACCGTCCCCACGCCGGGCGCGGAACAAGAGCCATCCGATACCGAAGGGCCACGGCCGTCGACGCCGGCGACCAACGTGACCCTCGACGACGACGAGCTCGAGACCCTCGAAGAAGCCGCCGCGCGCCTCGACGCCCTCGCCGAGGCCTCCGAGAGCGACCTCCTCCGCGAGCGAGCGGCGCGCCTGCGAACCCTCGCCCATCAGCTCCACGACGCGCACGACACTCCCCCGACGGCCACGGCCGCCACAGAAACAGGCGAGGCTCCAGAACCGGAGACGCCCGCCCCTCAGCTCTCCCTCCACCTCGGGTCTGACGCCGACGGCGAGCGGAACGACCTGTACGAAGAGCAGGTCGTCTCCGCATCCCGTGACGCGCAGTCCCCTCTGGACGCCCCCAACGCCACCACCATCATCACCCGTCAGGACATTCGCCTGAGCGGCCTGGTCAACATCGGCGAGTTGCTCCGCCGCGTTCCGGGAGCGGACGTGATGACCCTGACCCCGGCCGACACAGCGGTCAGCTTCCGAGGCTTCAACCGGCGCCTGTCGCCGCGTACCCTGGTGATCGTCGATGGCCGGAGCGTCTACATCGATCCCCTCGGCAACACGCTGTGGCACTCGATCCCCATCAACGTCGAGGACATCGAGCGCATCGAGGTGATCCGCGGGCCCGCTTCGGCCCTCTACGGGGCCGACGCCTTCAGCGGCGTCGTCAACATCATCACCCGAGCCCCCGGCGAACCAAGGACCGACGTGGTCTTCGGCGCCGGCAACGGAGGGCGCGTCCACGCGCACGTCGCCACGAGCGGACGCGAGGGCAAGCTCGCCTACCGCGTCATGAGCGGCTACAACCAGGCGGACCGCTTCAGCCGCGAGGTCGGCGACAACCGCGTCGACCAAGTGTATGCCATCGATCAGCCGAACCTGGCGCTGCGCAGCGCTCACACCAGCACCTCGCTGCGCTACCGGATCGCGCCCGAGATCGAGGCCTACGCGCAAGGCGGTGTCTCGATCGGTCGTCAGAACTTCCAGGGCACCGGACCGCTCCGCGATTTCATCTCCGAGGGTCCCTTCGCCCACGCCATGGCCGGTCTCGACACGGGCTGGGGCCGGATCCGTGCGTTCTGGAACGGACTGTTCGCAAGCTCGACACGGCCGGCCGTCCCCCGCGGCGGCGATCCGCTGGCGACCTCCTTCCGCTGGAACACCTTCGACATCGAGGGAGAGCTCGCCCGCGAGTTCCACTTTCTCGTCGACCACAACCTCCACATCGGCGGCAGCTATCGACGCAAGTCGATCGCGTGGGACTACCTCGACGAAGAACGCTTCGAGAACCACGGTGCCCTCTTCTTCCAGGACACGCTCCGCCTGCTCGACCCCCTCAGCCTGGTCACCAGCCTCCGCCTCGACTTCCACCCGCTCCTGAAGGCGCCCGTCTTCTCGCCACGGATAGCCGCGGTGGCGCGACCGACGGACGGGTCGGCGGTTCGGGCCTCCTTCGGGACCGCCTTCCGAACGCAGACGTTCCTGGAGAGCTACCTGAGCCTTCGCAACCCGACACCGGTCGCGGCCGTCGACGTGCTCGCCTTGGGCTCGGAGCCCGCCGCCAACCTCCTGGACAAGCCTCGCCTGACCCCCGAGCGCATCCTCTCGGCGGAGCTCGGTTACCGGAACGCCGACTCGGAGTACTTCGACGTCGAGGTCAGCGCCTACTACAACCGCGTCACCGACCTCGTCATCCTCTCCCAGGTCGAGCCGTTCACGCTCCGGCAAGTCGGCGAAGGCCTGGGCTCCTACTCCCCCGGCCAGGGCAGCTTCTCCCTCGGCACCATCCGCTTCACCAACGACCCGGCACAGTTCGACGTCATCGGCGGGGAGGTGGCGGCCCGCGTCTATCCCGTCAGCGGCCTCGACATCTACGCCAACTACGCCTTCAACCGAGCGCTCGTCAGCCACAGCGAGCTGCGCACCTCCGAACGGCGCACGAGCCGCCACAAGGTCAACGCCGGCATCCAGTACCGCGCCCCCTTCGGGCTGGACCTCGCCGTCGATGTCCACTGGGTCAGCGATCAGCTCTGGCTGGAGCAAGTCTTCGACGCCGACGAGGGCGTCCGCTTCGCCCAGTTCCCGGTGGGCGCCTACGCGCTCGTCAACGCCCGCGCCGGCATACGCCTGTACGACGACCAGCTCGAGCTGGGCGTCAGCATCTACAACCTCACCCGCAACCGCGTCCGCGCCCATCCCTTCGGTCAGAAACTCGACACTCGGATCATGGGTACGGTCGCCTACCACTTCTCGTCGCCATGAAGCACACCTGGATGCCGCTGCTGCTCGTCGCTCTGCTGCCCGCCTGCGGCGACCCACCCGTCGACGACGGCGACGGGGGCACCGCCCCCGAGCCCACGGGCGTCATGGAAGGCACCGTCCTCTACGTCGGACCGCGCCCCCGCTGTGCCGAAGACGACGCTGGCGTTCGGCAACCGCTCGGTCGGGTGGTGCTCACGCTCTTCGCGTTCGACGACCCCCCCGCCCCCGAAGGCTCGGCGACGTCCGCCCTGAGCCTTCTGACGGTTCCTGGGGCGCTCTTGTTCACCTCCCTCGACGACTGCCTCCCGGACGAACCCACCCTCGACGATCGGCGCGTCTTCATCACCCGTTCGGTGCCTTTCACCTGGCCCGAAATCCCTCTGGGCGAGGAGGCACCCGTCGCCTACCAGGTGCGCGGCTTCTACGACCACGACGCCGACTTCAACCCCTTCTTCTCCGTCGCCAACCAGCCCACCGCAGGCGACGTCGTCGGCGGCGCCCTCGTAGACCCCAGCGCTGCCGTCGTCCAGTTCGTCCCGATCCGCTTCGGCACCCGCGACGCCAACCCCAACGGCGAGCTCCGAGCCGGCGTCACAGTCACGCTGGCAGCCCCCGTCAACACCGAGCGACCGATCTTCCGGCTCGCATCCCTCCCACTGAGCAGCGAGGCGACGTTCCCCCTCACACCCGACCCCGTCGAACAGGAGCGCCTCCTGTGGGAGGCTACCGAGACGCGCCTGCACCTGTACGCGCGCGATCGGAGCGACCCCTCGACGGGAGCGCTGCTCGCAGCCCTTCGGGACGGCGGCCTCGACCTCGATCCGACCAACCCCTTCGCCTACGCCTGGTTCGTGCGTGACGTCGACTTCGACCGAGACGGCCACGGCGACCCACACCCCGTGCTCGGCGCCCAAGGCTTCCCCTGGAAGACCCCGGTACCGATCCTGCGACGCATCCGGGAGCACCCCGAAGTCGAAGCCGCCGCGCGTATCCCCGAAGTCCTCCTCTTCCCGTCCGTGCGGCCGACCCAGATCGCCGCTCAGGAAGTCTTCTACCCGAGCATCGACGTCCTCG
>JALVDI010000024.1 GCA_027009115.1 Polyangiaceae bacterium
GACCCAGGCGCTCGCGAAGCGCTCGGCTCTCGAGGGCATCGACTACCGGCGCGATCACATCGGCGGCTTCGCTCCCGCGACCCACGCGCGCGCAGGCGCGGCCCCAGACCGTCAGCATGGGGACAGTCGGCCGGCCTGATCGCAGCGTCGGCTCCACCAGCGCGATCGCCGCCTCCGGATCGCCTCGGCGCTCCGCCACCGCCGCCAGCCCGACGAGGGCCGAAACGTCCGTGGGCGAAACCATGGCCAGCCGCCGGAAGGAGACTTCGGCGCCGGCCAGGTCACCGCAGAGCAGCTGCGCTTCGCCGAGCTCCCGCCAGCTTTCGGCGTGCCTCGGCGCGAGCTCCGTCGCGCGCCGCAGAAGCTTGACGGCCGCGTCGTGCCGACCCCGCGACCGCAGCAGCACACCGAGGGAGAAGTGACCCCCCGCGTCCCCGGGCAGGAGCTCGACCGCTCGGGCGAAGAGCGCCTCGGCGCGTCGGGGCTCGCCTTGGTCGAGCAGCAGCTGGCCCAGGGCGAGGCAGGCGGGGCCGCACTTGGGGTCGCGCTCGAGGGCCTTGGCGAGGTGGCGCATCGCCACGAGGGAGTCTCCTCGCTGCAAGGCCGCGCGGGCGCGACGGAGGGAGCTCTTCGCCTTTCCAGAGCGCGCGATGGGGCGTGAGGGACTCGCCACGAACCGGGCATCGGACGAAGGTGCGCGATCCTTGAGAGCATGAGCGATATTTCGCATAAGGAAGATTATGTAAACTAATGGCGCGGGCTCTCAGGCCTGGCTCGGGAAGCGTTCGTCCAGCCGGTCGAGGTCGGCCACCGCGTACACCGCTCGAATCTGCCGGGCTTCCAAGCGCGCCCCGCCCGGCGGGTTGACCACGAGGCCCCTCGGGGTCTCCAGGGCCAGCGGGATGGCGCTCCGTGCCGCGAGAGCCTTGCGCAGATCGTCAAAGCTCAGCTCCCTCGGATCGTCCCGTGAGCGGATGGGGAGCCGGACGATCTCTTGCCCCCGGGAGCCGAGGAGTTGCTCATAGATGGCGGTCAGTCCGGGCACGAAGGCGCTGTGGACGAGGAAGTAATTGTGCACCTGCTGGGTACTCAGAAGCGTCAGGCACGAGGAGCGGCCCAGGCGGCGAAGCTGTTCGCGGAGGCGCGCTCCGTGGTGGAGCGCCTCGACCTCGACCAGGAGGCGCAAGCCCTCGCAGTCGTCTCCCGTCGCCTGCGCGAAGTGGAGCACCCGCAGCGCGGTGAGAGCGTCGGCCTGAGCGCTCCCTTCGTCGGCGAGGAAGACCGCTGCCTCCACACCCTCTCCGCGGCAGCTCGCCGCCTCCCGGCCGAGCTCCCCCGGCCGATGGAACACGCGGAGGCGGCCGCCGCGAGTCAGCGTCCGAGAGGGTTCGTCCGCGCTCACCCCCAGGGCGGCGAAGCGTGCGGTTGCTTGCGCCGCGTCCCCACCGAGGACGACACGGATGTCCATCTCCGGAACGAAGTGGGCGAGCGCAGTGACCATGGGCGGGAGCGCCCGAGAGAACCCTACCACCAACACCCGCCGGGGGGGCGGCTCCGAAGCCAGGTCCACGGCGTCGCAGAGCTCCATCGCCACCTTCTCGCCGGAGCTCTTGGGGCTTGCTCTCAGAGCCCCTGTCTGGAGCGCCCGGGCCACCCGCCGCATCGGCAGGTAGGTCTCGGAGACGCCGAAGATCCCCTGGACCTTCGCCACGGGAAGCCGGCCAGGGCGCAGGTTCAAGGTGGCGGCGTCCGGTTCATGGGGGGGCTCGTGGGGGTTGACCCAGGGCCGGAGCTCGTCGGCGGGAAGCAGCCCTCCACGGCGTCGTATCGGGTCCCCCAGGAACACGCCCAGGAGCGTCACCTTGGCTCGCCGCTGGGCGTGGCCAGCCAGGTCCGCGAAGGAGACTTCCCCATGCGGATAGTGCGCCGCGAGCGTCCGCCGCTCCCAGTCGTCGGCGAAGAGGTGCGTGTACACCTCGCTGCCGCTGGCCGAGAGGAGCTCGCCGAGGAGCTCGTCGATGCCGGGCACGAGCAGGTGGTGGCAGAGGAAGAGGCCGAGGACCCGAGCGGTGTCGAGGGGGAACGTGCCCCGCCCTCCCACAGCCCGGGCGAGCTCGACGTTCGAGCTGTCGACGATCTCGACGAAGACGTGGGCCCGCTCGTTGACGGCGCGGATGGCGGCCAAGCGCGCGAGGGTCACGGCGTCGGGCTCGGCGGCGTCGTGGGGCGCGAGGAGCACGGCCCGCTTGGCCTCCGCGGCGTTGGCGCGCTCCAGCGCCTCGGGGTCGGCGCCCTCCCCGTGCCGGTAGACAACCGAGCGCATCCCCGGCTCGTAGAGGTAGCCCGGCGGGTCGGGGGGGACGTCGAGCAGAGCGATGCGGGGCAGCGCGTGGCGACGGGGGCGCGGGTGTTGGTGCACGATCCAGTCCCAGACCTCCCGGCCCGCGATCCGCCAGAGCTCGCGGTTCTTCTCGTGGATGCGGACGAACTCGCGGACGAGGAGCTCGCTCTGATGCACGGGACCGACGACCAGGGTGTGATCGCGGTAACCGATCGGCCTGCGTCGCTCGGCCTGGATGACCTGCTCGACGACGTTCGTGCCGACACCGATAAGGTAGGAGAAGACGAAGATCCCCGTGATGGTCAGCCCCAGGGAGGTCGCGAGCACCAGCGGATGAGCGCGAAGGGTCGACACGAGGTTGTCCGGGCTCTCGACCTGGCGGAAGCTCCACCAGACTTGGTCCCAGAAGCTCTCGTCGCCTGCGCCCCCTACTCCGTCGTAGTCGTAGAGCACTCCGACCTGGCCCAGGACGACCGCACCGATGAGTGAGAGCGCGAGGACCGCGAGGGTCACCAGACCGATCTGTTGGAGTTGCTCCCGGCGCGTCAGCACGCGGTAGACGTCCGCGGCCAGCGCCCGCGTGAAGCGCACCAGCACCAGCAGGCGCACGAGGCGGAAGGCTCGCAGCCAGTCGGCCTCGCGTCCCCACCAGGCCTCGAGCGGGAGGAAGGTCGCGACCGCGACGACGTCGAAGGTGAGGAAGGCCCACTCGGCCCGGTCCGGCCGGGTGCGCCCCGTCGCGAGCAGCCACAGCCGCAGCCCGACCTCGACCCCGAAGACCCCGAGAAACATTGGCCGGAGCCGCTCCTCGAGGGTCGGGAAAGGCAGCACCGAGAGCACGATCAGGATTCCGAGGAACAGGCGGACCGTGCGCCGATCGAGCAGGCGCGCGAGCGCCCCCGGGTCGTGGTGCGTCCTCCGCTCGCTCATCGACGTTGACCGAGCAGCACGCGCAGCAGGGGCGTGGCGTCGACGCGGGCCCGCCGGAGCAGCGCCTCGAGAAGCCGACGGCCGAGCTTGGCCAGCTCGAGGAGTTGGCCGATGCGGTCGACCTGGCGCAGAGCGCGGCGGCGCTGCGCGGGATCCGTCGTCTCGGCCTTCGCCTTGGCGTAGCGAAGCGCCTCCTCCATCGCGTCGATGGCGTCCAGAATCTCCACCCGCTCGCGCTCGTTGAAGACCCGGGAGATCATCTTCCAGAAGTTCCCTTCGGCGACGAAGTAGTCCCTCCGATCGCCGGGGCGGTGGACTTTCTTGACGACGCCCCAGCGCTGAAGCTCGTTGACCGTCATCGAGACCGTTCCTGCGCTGAGTTGGAGGAGATCCTGCAACTCCCGCGCGCTGAGCGGCTCATCGCTCATGTAGAGCACCGCCCAGATACGACCCATGTGACGCTTGAAGCCCCAGAACTCGATCAAGCGTCCAACGGCGTCGCTCACGAGGCGTTCGCTTTCCCAGAGCTGGCGGGGCTCTTGGCTCTCGGAGGCGCCGCTCACGAACCTAGGTATACGACATCGAGGGTTGCGCCGGTCGGAAGCGGCTGCCCGGCGCCGGCCACGGCGGAGAACTCGATGCCGTTGCCCACCCACACCCGCGTCTCGCCCGCGTCGGTGAGCCACAGGAGCTGGAGCCGGTTGAGGCCGGGCTGGAGCGGCACCTCCATCTCGAAGGAGCCATCGGCTGCGGGTGCCGAGGCCCGAGGGATGCCCGCCACGCGGACCTCGACAGTGCCCTCGCTCGCCTGGCCCGCCAGCCGAACGGTGGAGCTGTCGACGATGGGGTCGAACGCCGTGAGGTCCAGGCGGACGCCGCTCGCGCCCCGGAGGCCGTCCACCCGAGGCTCGCTGTCGCCTCCAGCGCCCCCTGCTTCGCCCGGCGCCCCTCCGCCAGAGCGCACCTCGGGAGCGGTCACGGCGCCGGAGCCGGCGAGGAGGAGCTGCCCTGCGCCCCCGCCTCCCCCTCCGGCTTCCCCGGCGCTGCCGGAGACGTCGACCACGCCTCCGTCCATCCGGAGGTCGCCCAGGGCCACCAGGAGCAGCGCCCCACCCCCGTGACCGCCGGAGCCGGTGTCCGAGCCGCCCCCGCCGCCGCCGCCGCAGTCGGCGCGACCGAAGTCCGACAGGCAGGCGCCCAAGGGCTCGCGGGCGGGCTCTCCCCCGGCGCCCCCACCGCCGGGGCGGCCGTCCGAACCTTCCCCGGCCAGCCCGGCCGAGGTCCCCGCGCCTCCCCCTCCCCCGGCTCCCGCGGCGCCTGGGGAGCCGCCGCGGGGGCCGCCGCCGCCCGCGTCGCCGGGACCACCGCCTACCGCCCCGCCGGCCACCGGGGCCTCGGCCGGCGTGAGAGCGAAGCTGCCGTGCACGGCCGCGTCACCAAACACGACCCAGCGAATGGGGGTCGCGGTCGCGGCGACGAACTCGGAGCCTGCCTCCATCTGCAGCCCGGCGGCGAGGACCACCGGCTGCGATACTCTCGCTCGGTTGCCGCCGCCGTTCGACAAGGTGTCGAGGGGCTGCACCGAGAGGACCGCCCGGTACTGGGCACCGCTGGGGAGTGTGACCTCGAGGAAGTGGTTCGTCGCGTCGATGGGCGACGGCACCCCAACCCCGCGGTTGGGGACCGCGTCGAGGATCCGGAGCAGCAGCCCACACCGCGCCGCCACACATTCCTGCTGCAAGACCTCGATGGGCGCTCCGGGTTCGGGCGCGATCGTCGCACCCGCCAGGGACGCTCCATCGGGTAGGGTCAGCTCGTTGACGTGGGTCTCGTGCCCCTCGAAGGCGACGAGCTGCGCGAGGCTGGCGAGCGCCCGGGGTTCGTTCGTATCCGGCGCCATCGAAGGCGCGTTCCCGCAGGCCCACAGGGCCACCACCGCCCCAACGACGATCGCGCGCGGCCTCATCACTCGCTGGGCACGTACTCGAGAAAGAGCCCATCGTACGCTGGGCCCTCGTCGTCGTCGGCGGCGGCGAAGACGACCACGCGGAGGTTCTCGGTGCGCAGCCCCTGAAGCGCCAGAGGCAGCACCAGGTCCTCTGCCGATGGCTCGGCGGGCTGTCCTTCCTCGGTCGCGTTCTCGGCCGGCAGCTCCGGCGTGGGTTGCGCCGCTTCCTCGCCGGGGAGCGCGTCTGCGCCGGGATCGGGCTGGTTGGGTGCACGCACGGAGGGAGGCTCGATGGGCTCGGGCACCACATCCACCGCCGCGGCCGAGGGAACCACGCCGCGGACGATCGGGATGATCTTCTGGAGGGCCCAGTCGATGGCGTGCTGGCGCTGTTCGGGGTCGGCGTCTTCGATGAACTGCTGTTCTTCGAGCTCGTACCAGCGAGAGAAACCCCTGTCGGGCAGGAGCATCTCGGCGCGGGTCAGCTTCCCCTCGTCGAGCTTGAGCCGAAGGAGGATCCGCAGCGAGCGGTCGACCCTCGTGCGACCAGGTACGGGCAAGGCGAAGTCGAGCTGATAGAACTTGATGCACTCCCGCTCGGAGCACCGCGGCCGCGGCGCGGCGCCAAAGGCGCGGTTGAACTCG
>JALVDI010000025.1 GCA_027009115.1 Polyangiaceae bacterium
CGCAGGCTTCGTCGTGCGCCTCGCCGCCAGCTGGCTACTCGCCTTCGGCCTCGATCTGGGCCTCGTCGGCGTCTGGCTCGGCTCGACGGCCGACTGGCTGGTCCGCGCCGCCCTCTTGGCAGGACGGTTCCGCCGCGGCCGGTGGCGCCGAGCCGTGGTCTGAGCGTCAACCGATGAGCTCCCGCAGCGCCGCGACGGTCGGCCGTGCCTTGGGATCGGTCCGCACACAGGCGCCAGCGAGCTCCACCCACCGAGCGGGAGACTCGTCGCAGACTTCGATGAGCTCCGCGAGACTCACCCCGAAGGCGTGCACGTCGGCACTCGGCTGAGCCGGCTCCCCCCGCCGCTGCTCCGGGGGCATGTACTTCAGCGTCCCCTCCCCGGCCCCCTGCCGCGACGCCGGGGTGGCGCCGATCGGCGAGGCCAGACCGAAGTCCGTGAGCACCACCCGGTCGCCAGGGCGCAGCAGGAAGTTCGACGGCTTGAGGTCCAGGTGGACGAAGCCCTGCTCGTGAACGAAGGCGACCGCCTCGAGCGCGGTCCGCAGCCACCGCTCCACCCGCGAACGCGGCACCCGGCCCGAACCCAGCGCGCGCCGAACGGAGCCCCCTTCCACCCACTCCATGGCCAAGGCCCCCAGCTCGAGGTCGACGTCGAAGACGCGGATCACCCCCGGATGCTCCAGGCCCGCCGGCGTGCGGGCCTCGGAACGCAGACGCTCGCGCTCCAGCGGTCCCCGCCGATGGTAGAGCTTGAGGGCGACGCGCCGCTGCAGCCGCAGGTCGACAGCCGCCAGCACCGTCCCTGCCCCACCCCGCCCCAGTTCGCGCTCGATCCGGTAGCGCCCACGAGCCAGCGCGCCCTCCACCGCCACGGTCGCGCCCGTCAGCTCCCGCTCGGGGTCGAGACGCTCGGCGAGCCGGCGGGCCCGCTCCCGCACCCGCGGGTAGGCGACGTCCGCCGCGAGCACCCGCTCGTAGAAGCTCCGTGCGTCCTCGAGAGCGCCTCGGCGTTCGGCGATCTCACCGGCCAAGGCCAAGCCGGACAGCGGCGGATCGGTCGCCGCGAGCAAGGGCTCGAGGACCGCGAGCGCGGCCTCGTCATCGCCGCGCTCCGAGAGGGTCTGGGCGACCCGCAGGCTCAACGCCGGCAGCCGGTGACGCCGGAGAAGCCGGCGAGCGAAACCCAGCGCTTCGGCGCTGCGTCCGTCCCTGTGAAGGGAATCGAAAAGCGCGAGGGCCTCGGACTCCTCCGGAGGATCGGATGCGACGCCCGGCCGCGCGAGGGGCTCGTCGGATCCCAGCGGCGCTTCGGCAGGACCCTCGGCCCGAGCCTCGTCCGCCGGGCCCGCTTCCCCGCCGGCCATGGGCCGCCGAAACCACTGCCGGATGCGCCGCCACATCACACGACCTCGACCTTCACCCCGTCGACCTCGAGGGCGTCGCCCCGCAGGAGCATGACGGGAGCGGCGAGCTCCTGGCGGCCCAACCGGAGGGAGGCGCCCGCGTCGGCCACGAGGGTCGGCCACCCTTCGGGGAAGCGCAGCCGCGCACGGAGGCCGGGCACCGGCACCGGCTCGGTGCCCGCGAGGCACTCGCGCCCACGGTCGACCCCGTCGACGACGGTGATCGCCACGGCACCGGCGCGCGGTTCGAGGCGCAGTCTCACGTCCTCCCCCAAGCCGATCTCCGCCTCCCCCTCCAGTTGGATCGCGCCACCGATCGGGACGCCCCGCAACAAGGTCCCGTTGCGACTGCCGAGGTCGCGCACGCTCAGGCGGCCCCCAGCCAGACGCAGGGCGGCATGCCGCCGCGAGACCGACGGCCCCCGCAGCATGAGCTCGCCCTCCCGGCCGAGGACGATCTCGCCACCGGGGCCCACCCCCAGCACCGTCACCTCGCGCCCCTCGTAGCGAAGTGTCACCCGCCGCGGCGGCAGGCGTCGCGCGTCGAAGCGACGAAGGAGGTCCGCGAGCGCCGGGTCGCCGGGGGAGGCGGCGAGGCCTGCTTCGAGGGCCCCCCGGGCCTCGGCCCGCGCCCCGACCGCCATGGCCATCTCGTACTCGGCGACGCGGCTCCGTAGGGTCCGGTCCAGCCGCTCCTGCTCGACGCTCGCCTCCAGGAGCGCCTCGAGGCGCTCGACCTCTCCGGCACGCTGAAGGCAGCGGGCCGCGTCATCGACCCGCCCGAGCAATTCGTACGCCGTGGCCGCTTCGAGGTCGCGCCCGGCGCGCTCCAGCCGGTCGGCCCCGTCCCGCAGGCGCTTGCGCTCCGCCGGCGTCGAGATCCCCCGCTCCTGGGCTTCGGCGAGCACCGCCGCACCGATTCGGCCCTCGATGGAAAGGCGCCGAGGATGGTCCGCACCCAGCCAGCGCAGCGCGTCGTGATAGGCGCTCAGGCGCTCTTCGAGGTCGGCGGCGCGGGCCGCGTGGAAGAGCAGAGCGTTGGCGGCCTCCTCGGCGCAGCCGGCCTCGGCGTAGAGCGCGGCCGCCTCACGATAGCGCCCCTGACCCTCGGCGCGCCGCGCGAGGCGGTAGGTCCGGCTCAGCAGCCGCCGCAGAAGACTCACGCCGAAAGCTTAGAGCATCGGAGCGGGCGCGGCCCTGTGCTATCGTTGGCGCCGGAACGGAATGCTCCATAATCATTGGACCTTGGTCGAGCGGAGGCTCGGCGACGGGGAGACGCATGAGCAACCGACTCGGTGAGCTGCTGGTTCGATCGAAGAGGATCAGCCTCGAACAGCTACGGGCCGCCCAGGCGAGCCAGAAAAAGGACGGCGTGAGCCTCGGCTACGCCCTGGCCAAGATGGGCTTCATCTCCGACCAGGAGATCACCGAATTCCTGAGCCAGCAGTACCGCGTCCAGGCCATCGATCTCAGCGAATACGAGATCGACGAGGACGTCCTCAAGCTCGTCAGCGCCGACGTCTGCGAGCGCCACAAGATCATCCCCGTCAGCCGCGCCGGCTCCTCGCTCATCGTGGCGATGGCCGACCCCTCGAACCTCCACGCCATCGACGACATCAAGTTCCTCACCGGCTACAACGTCGAGCCCGTCGTCGCCTCCGAGAGCGCCATCGTGGCCGCCATCGAGCGCGCCTACGCCGCGCCGGAGATCAACTACGACGACATCATGGACGGCTTCGATGAGGAGGACATCGAGGTCGGCGGCGACGAAGACGACGTCAATCTGCTCGACCTCGAGCGCGCCTCGGAAGATGCCCCGGTCGTCCGCCTCTGCAACGCGATCCTCCTCAACGCCATCAAGAAGGGGGCTTCCGATATCCACGTAGAGCCCTACGAGAAATCGCTCCGAGTGCGCTACCGGGTGGACGGCGTGCTCCACGAAGAGATGGCACCGCCAGCGAAGCTCAAGAACGCCATCGCGTCGCGCCTGAAGATCATGGCCAAGCTCGACATTGCCGAGCGGCGCTTGCCGCAGGACGGGCGCATCAAGCTCAAGCTCGGCAAGGGCCGGGAGATGGACTTCCGCGTGTCGGCCTTGCCGACGCTTTGGGGCGAAAAGATCGTCCTCCGGCTCCTCGACAAGTCGAACCTGCAGCTCGACATGACGAAGCTCGGCTTCGAGGAGGGTGCGCTTCGCGACTTCAAGGACGCGATCCACCAACCCTACGGCATGGTGCTCGTCACCGGCCCTACCGGCTCGGGCAAGACGACCACCCTCTACTCTGCCCTCTCCGAGCTCAACGACGCGGGGACGAACATCAGCACGGCCGAAGACCCCGTCGAGTTCAACCTCACCGGCATCAACCAGGTCCAGATGCACGAGGACATCGGCCTGAACTTCGCTGCCGCGCTCCGCAGCTTCCTCCGGCAGGATCCCGACATCATCATGGTCGGTGAGATCCGCGACTTCGAGACCGCTGAAATCGCGGTCAAGGCCGCCCTCACAGGCCACCTGGTCCTCTCGACGCTGCACACGAACGACGCACCGAGTACGGTCACGCGGCTGCTCAACATGGGTGTCGAACCCTTCCTCGTGACCGCCTCCGTCAACCTCGTCCTCGCCCAGCGCCTGGCGCGAAAGATCTGCCAGGACTGCCGTGTGGAGATCAAAACGGAGGAGCAGGCGCTGCTGGACCTTGGCTTTCGTCCCGAAGAGTTGCCCGCGGTCAAGACGTACAAGGGCACGGGCTGCCGCACCTGCAACGACACCGGCTACAAGGGGCGCATCGCGCTCTACGAGGTGATGCCCTTCACCGACCGCCTCAAAGAGATGGTCCTGCAGGGCTGCTCGACGGCGGAGCTGAAAGACGAGATGATCCGCGGCGGCGTCAAGACGCTACGCATGAGCGGCCTGACGAAGGTCACCGAAGGCGTCACCACCGTCGAGGAAGTCGTCCGGGTGACGGCCGCCGACAACCTCTGAGCGCATCCTCGGCGCCGAGTTTTGGCGGTCGCGCCCCATCGCCGCGCCCGAAGGGGCGCTCTTGCGAGCCGCTGTCGAGACCGCTGGCCTTCGGTCGAACGAAACGGCGGCCTCGACGAGCCGCCGGCCTGAGATCGACGAGCCGCCGGCCTGACCCCTCGGCGAGACGGCGGCCTGAGCCCCCTCGGTGAGCCGCCGGCCTGAGCCCCTCGGTGAGACGGCGGCCCTGGGCGTATCGCGATCGACCCGGAACTCGTGCGATCTCCGCGGGTTACGGAGAAACTCGGCGGCGTATGTCAACGGATCGTTTCGGTTCCGTAGCGATCGCGAGACAGGGGGATCACCGACGAGTCTTTTTCAAGAAACCGAGCTCTCCTTGTATTTTCCATACTTTATGAGGGCAATAGGCGGGGCGACATGACCTTGCGTGGCCCTACATGGCACGTCATGGATTGTCAACGACGGGGCCAGCTGGTAGATCGTCCTCATGCGGATCAGCAACAGCTTCTCCGAGGGCGAAATCCAGGTCCTCGAGTTCATCCTCCAGACGCTGCTGCGCGGCGGCACCCCGAGCATGGCGACGCGCAACAAGGATTTCGCTTCTCTGTACCGGAAGGTCGTGTCGATGAAGCAGCGCGTGCAGCAAAAGAAGGAAAAAGAGATCCTCCAGTCCTCCGTAGGCACCGTGAGCGCCGTCGAGGAGGACCTCGAACAGACCGGCTGAACCGGCCCGCGTCGGCATCTGCGCGTCACGGCTGAGAGCATGTTCGCGGCTGCCTCGCGCCGCGGCATCCTCGAAGTCCATCGGTTCTGGGGCGGACCGCCGGCGGCCGATTGACTCCGGCCCCCGGCTCACGTACCTCCGCGGTGATGCTGCTCCTGCGCGGCGGCCTGGTCGTCGACCCTTCGATCGGCTTCGAAGGCGAAGCCGATGTTTTGATCGGGGACGGAACCGCGCGGATCGTGAGCCAGCCCCCCGAAGGAGTCGCGACCCGCGACGTGAGCGGCTGCTGGATCGTTCCGGGGCTGGTCGACCTCCGAGCGCACCTGAGAGAGCCCGGGGAGGAGCCCAAGGAGGACCTCGCGTCCGGCCTCGCCGCGGCCGCCGCCGGAGGCTTTACCACGGTCTGCGCCATGCCCGGGACGCGCCCCGTCAACGACAACCCCGCCGTGACCGAGGCGCTCCTCGGCCGGGCCGCGACCCTCCGTGGCGCTCGCCTCTTGCCCTTCGGGTGCATCACCGAAGGCATGCGCGGCGAGACCTTGACCGAGATGGCGGGGCTGAGAGCCGCGGGCGCCGTCGGCGTGACGGACGACCACCGCCCCATCGACGACACGGGGCTGTTGCGACGCGCGCTGGAGTACGCCCACACCTTCGGTCTGCTCCTGATGCAGCACTGCGAGGACCGGGGCCTCAGCCGAGGGGCGCAGGTCCACGAGGGCGCCGTCGCCTGTCGCCTTGGTCTCGCCGGCGCGCCCCGGGAAGCCGAAGAAGCCGCGGTTGCGCGGGATCTTCGCGTGGCAGCGCTCACCGGCGCACCTCTGCACATCGCGCATGTCTCGAGCGGGGGGACGGTCGCCCTCCTCGCGGACGCCAAGGCCCGCGGGGTCGCGGTCACCGCCGACGTGACCCCTCACCACCTGAGCTTTACCGACGAAGCGGTGCGCGGCTTCGACACGAACGCCAAGGTGCTCCCGCCGCTGCGGGAGGCCCAGGATCGCGAGGCGCTCCGCGCGGGCCTCCAGGACGGCACCCTCGACTGCGTCGCGACGGACCACGCGCCGCACACGCCCCTCGACAAGCGCCGCGCGTTCGACGCGGCTGCCCCCGGCGTCGTGGGGCTCGAACTCGCCGTCCCGAGCCTGCTGGCGCTCGTGCGTGAGGGAACCCTGAGCCGCCAGCGCTGGGTCGAAGCCTCCGCCATGGCTCCGGCGCGGCTCGTAGGGCTCACGCCGGGCCTCGCGAGCGGCGACGTCGCGGTCATCGACCCCGACTTCGAGTGGACCGTTTCGGAACAAACGCTTCGCTCGAAGTCCCACAACACACCTCTGCTGGGTCGGCGGGTGCGCGGCGCGGCCCGGCTCACCTTCGTCGGCGGAGAGGCGGTATTCGATCGTGAGGAGAGCGGACCATGAGTGAAGCGCATCTGGTGCTGGCGGACGGGACGGTCTTCCGCGGAGAAGCCATCGGGGCGGCGGGGGCAGCGGTGGGCGAGGCCGTCTTCACCACCGGCATGACGGGCTACCAGGAGGTCCTGACGGATCCGAGCTACTGCGGCCAGATCGTGACGATGACAGCGCCTCAGATCGGCAACACGGGCGTCAACGCCGAAGACCGGGAGGCGCTCCGGCCGTTCCTCGCCGGGTTCGTCGTCCACGAGCTCGCCCGGCGCACCAGCTCATGGCGCGCCCAGAAGACCCTGGAAGCGTACCTGGCCGAGCACGGGATCGTGGGCATCGAAGGGATCGACACCCGCGCCCTGACCCGCCACATCCGCGACGTGGGCGCCCAGACGGCGGCCCTGGGCACCGAGCCCCCCGACGCGCTCCTGGCGATGGCACGGTCGGCGCCGCCAATGGAAGGTCGGGACCTGACCGGCGAGGTGAGCACCGATCGGGTCTACGAGTGGACGGAAGGGCTTGGGCGCTGGGGAACGTCGTCTGCGCGCCGGGCGGCCCCCGAGCGCCACGTCGTCTGTGTGGATCTCGGCGTGAAGTACAACATCCTGCGCTGCCTCGTCGACGCGGGCTGCCGCGTCACGGTGGTGCCGGCGCGCACCTCCGCCGACGAGATCCTCGCGCTTGCACCGGACGGTATCTTCCTCTCGAACGGCCCCGGTGATCCCGAACCGGTCCAAGACGTGATCGAGACGGTTCGGGCTCTCCTGGGCACCAAGCCGATCTTCGGGATCTGCCTTGGGCACCAGCTTCTGGCCCTCGCCCTCGGCGGGCGAAGCTACAAGCTCAAGTTCGGACACCGCGGCCTCAATCACCCCGTCAAGGACCTCACCACCGGGCGCATCGAGATCACGACGCAGAACCATGGCTTCGCCATCGACGTCGCTTCCCTCGAAGGCAAGTGCCGGCTCACCCACATCCACCTCAACGACGACACCTGCATGGGCCTCGCCCACCGGGACCTCGACGCCTTCAGCGTCCAGTTCCACCCCGAAGCAGCCGCGGGCCCGCACGACTCGCGCTACCTCTTCGAGCGCTTCGTCGCCAGCATGGACCGAGCCGCGTGAGGATCTGGGGGACCTGTCTGGCGGCGTCCTGGGTGCTCGCCTGCGCGCCCCGCGGGGCCAACTCCGTAACCGCCGGCAGTCACCTGCCGGGGACCGTCCTGTTTCGAAACCACTCCGAGGAGGTCGTCTGCGAGGTCTCCCTGACCGCCGCCGGGAGCGGCCTCGAGCGCGACCGACTGGGCCCCGCCGAGGTCATCCCCCCCGGCGGCGGGCGTGACTGGAGGCTCGCCGCAGGCCGCTACGATCTCCGCGCGCGGAGCTGCGCGCGGACCCTCGTGTGGGAGCAGCAAGACGTCGAGGTCCCCGAAGCGGGCGCCGTTCTGACGTTCCGGGGGCGACAGTAGATGCTGCCCCCCTCGGCGGTGTGGCGGCGCGCCGCCCTCGAGATCGCGGGCCTGAAGAGCGCCCGGATCGGCCCCGGCGTCGAGGTCGATCGCCCCCACGACGAGAGCGCGGCGGTCGCGCTGGCGCTCGTGTCGCGGGTCGGTCCGGGCGGCCGCGCAGACGTGTCGAGCGACGCCCCGCGGGTGGTCGGCGTCGCCCTCGCGCTTCCCTTCGTGACGGCCGACCCGGTGGGAGCACGTCTCGCGAGGCTCGTCACCCCCTGGGCCGTGCTGGACTTCGACGGAGGCTGGCGAGTGCGCGAAGTGGCGCCCGGGGTCAGCGCCCGCGAGGTCCAGGAACGCTGCCCCTTCCCGCTACGGTCGGGGCCGGACCTCGTCGGCTGGCTCGCGCGCGAGCCGTGAGGCGCCCACGAGGGGGCTACGCAGCGGGTCCAACTGCTACCGTTGGGCCGTGGGCCACCTCCATGCCGCGTCTGTCCTGATCGCGCTGACCGTCGCCGGCTCCGCAGGGGCCCAGAGCGCCCCGCCCCGACCCATCGCCCCCTTGCTGCGGCGCGCCGAGGCGCAGCTTGCGGCGGGCCGCTTCGACCGAGCTCGCGCGCTGCTGCGGCGCGCCCAGCGACGGGCGCCCACGGACGCCCACCCCCTCCTCGCCGCCGAGCCGCTGCTCCGGAACCGGGAGGTGGGTGAGGGGACCGAGGACGCCCGGTGGGTGCTGGCCTGGGCCACGACCGTCAGGACAGAGGACCCGGCCGAGGCCCGGGCGCTCCGCCGCCTGCGCGGCTGGGCGCTGGCGTGGCTCGGCCGCACCGAGGAGGCGCTGCGGGCGCTGGTCGCCGGGCCCCAAGACGAGCAGGGCGCCCGCGAGCTACGGCTCCTCGCGGCATGGTGGGTGTCCCGGGGCGAGCTCGCCAAGGCGGAGCGCGCCCTCGAGGCCGCCGTCCGCGCCCTCCCCCAGGACCCGGCGCCGCGGCGGGACCTCGCCACGCTGCTGCTCGCCCGCGGGCGACCGGAGGCGGCAGTCCGACTCTTGCTCGAGATCGTGCGCGCGCAGCCGAACGACCGGGGTGCGCGGCACGACCTCGCCGGGGCGCTGCTGGCCGCGGGCAGGGAGCGGGAGGCGCTCGCAGCATACCGCCGGCTGGCCGAGGACGGCTCCGACGAAGCCCTCCTCGACCTCGCGGAGGCCGCCCTCGAGGTGGGGCGCCCCGCCGAGGCGGCCGAAGCCGCAGGCCGTGCGGCGGCCTCCGAACGACGCTGGGCCGCGCTGGGGCTGGCTCTCGCCGCCCTCGGGCGACGGCAGGAGGCTCGCCAGGCGCTCCGCCGGGCGTCTGGGGACCCCCGCGCCCGCCAGGCGCTCCGCGCCCTGGGATCGCCCGACGCTCGACCTGCCGCCGGGCGCCCGTCACGGCCGGAGCTCCCTGAGAACGGAAGATCGCGATGAATGAGATGAATGAACCGGCGACGAGCGCGAGAACGCAACGAGAGCGCAACGAGGACGGCTTGAAACAATTCGAAGCGATGGTCGCCCCACCGCTCCCATCGCCAAGAGGCTCTCGGGCGGGCTGCTTGCTATAGTGGAGCCATGCGCGCCCCGCTCTGCGCCCTCGTCGCCCTGCTCGCCCATGCCGTCGCGGTCCCCGCCTCCGCCCAGATCGAAGAAGACGGAACGAGCTTGAGCCCGCCCCGCGCCACGGGCGTCGAGGCCCGCGGCGAAGACCTGCCGCCGGTGCCGCCGCCGCCTTCGCCCTACGGCGCGCCGCGCTACGTCGACGGCGCGAGCGCCGTGCAGCCCCCCTCCTCCGCCTCGACCACGGACGTACGCATCCCCAGCCGCATCGCGACGCGGCTGCGCGTCCTCGAGGGCAACTTCCAGGCCCTCGCCGCCCGGAGCGGCAACAACATCCTCGATGGCGTCCTGTCTCTCGTGACCGGCGGGCTCGTGGTGGGCATCGCCGGCTGGCAGTGGTCCGAGGACAAACAGCTCGGTGGCTATCTCCTGCTTTGGGGCGGGGCATCCCTCGCGCGGGGCGTGTTCGACCTCACCCTCACCCCGAACGTCGCCCGTCCATCGGTCGCCTTCACCCACATGCCGATGCGCACGCTGGCGGAGGTCGAGGCCCGCCTCGCGTTCGGGGAGCAGGCCCTCGGAGACATTGCGCGGCGCGCGCGTCTGTCCCGCATTCTGGAGGCGTCTGTCAACATGGCGGTAGGGGCCGCAGCCATCCCGCTCTACCTCGCCCCCAACGACTTCGCCTTCGACAGCCCGTTCGACTACTTCGTGGTGATCGGCTCGGGGATCTCGATCCTCAGCGGCCTTATCAGCCTCTTGTCGCGGAGCGACGCCGAGCGGCGCTGGCGAGCGTACGAGGAGCTCCGCGACCGCCTCGAAGCCACGGAGGAGGCCTCCCTCGACCCGCCCCGGCGCGTCCGCTTCGTCGGCGTCGGCGGCGGTCCCCTCCCCAGCGGCGCGGCGGTCCGCACCCACTGGAGCTTCTGAGGGCGCCACCGGAGGTTTGACGGTTCCGTGGGGTCACTCCTACTCTGCACAGCGGACGTGCCGATCCTCACTCACGAAGAGCGCGTCGGCACCCTCGTCGGCAAGTACCGGTTGGAAGGGATCCTCGGCGAGGGCGGAATGGGCGTCGTGTATCGCGCGACCAACACCGCCACGGGCCGCCTGGTCGCCATCAAGGTCTTGCGCCAACCCCTCGTCCACGACCCCAGCGCCTATCCGCGCTTCGAGCGCGAAGCCCGCGCCGCCGCGACCCTGCGCCACCCCAACGTCATCGACGTTCTCGACCTGGGCACCAGCGAGGACGGGGCCGCGTTCATGGTGCTGGAACTGCTGGAAGGCGAGTCCTTGGGAGACCTCCTCGACCGGGCCGCCCCCCTGTCCCCCGAGCAGACCCTCCGCATCCTCTTGCCGGTCGTCGACGTGCTCGTCCAGGCGCACGCCCAGGGCTTCGCCCACCGGGACCTCAAACCGGAGAACATCTTCCTCGCCCGTGGCCCCGACGGCAGCGTCACCCCGAAGCTCCTGGACTTTGGCCTCGCCAAGCCCCTCCAGACCGAGGAGGCGATCCGACTGACGGCGACCGGCAACGTGTTCGGGACCCCTGCCTACATGTCGCCGGAGCAAGCCCAGGGGATGCCGAATGTCGAGCACACCTTCGACCTCTGGGCCGTCGGCGTGCTGCTCTTCGAGGCGCTCACGGGGCGGCCCCCCTTCGAGGCACCGACGGCGGCCATGCTGATGAACAAGCTCCTCAGCGAGCGGGCCCCTCGAGTGCGGGATCTCGCCCCCGAGGTCCCGCCGGCAGTCGCGCGGGTGGTCGACCGCGCGCTCCACCCGCAGCTGGCCAAGCGCTACGCCGACGCCACGGCCCTCAAGGAGGCCCTCGAAGGGGCTGCGGCCGCGGCGAGCATCGAGCTCCCGGCGAAGGGCGCACCCATCCTGGGACTCCCCGCGCCCTCCGAGGGGCCGACCTCCATCGACGCGACGCTGACCCAGCCCGTGCACGCGCCCCCGGTCCCCAGGCCCCGTGGCCGCGGCCGGACCCTCGGCCTGCTCGTCGCGGGGCTGGGGCTTGGCGCCCTCTTGCTCGCCATCGCCCTGGCGCTTCGCCCGAATGCAGCGGCGGACCGAACCGCCCCCGGAAGCCCGCGCGTGCCCCCAGCGGCGACGCGGCCCACCGCCCCCCCTGGCTCTGCGACGTCGGATCCGCCACCCTCCCTTCTTCCCGAGGAGGTGCCAACGCCCGCCTCCGTCGTCACCCCGCCGGACCCCCCGCAGCCCATGCGTCAAACCCGACCTGTTCGCCCATCGATGCGCCCACGGCCTCGGCCGGCGACAAGAGGGGCGACGGATCGTCCCGGACTCACTACGATGAGCGCCCTGCCCGCTCTGCGAGGATGGATGCAATGAGACGATGTCTTGCGCTGTGCGTGCTCGCCGCTTTGCCAGCGTTGGGGCACGCCCAGGATGGCCCGGAGGAGCGGGCGCGCGCGCTCTTTGAAGAGGGAATGGCCCACGCCGCCCAGGAGCGCTGGGTCCCGGCCCTCGAGGCATTCCGCCGGTCCATTGAGCTCGCCGAGGTGCCAGTCACCCTCTTCAACATCGGCTCGGTGCTCATGCGCCTGGGACGGATGCAGGAAGCCGTCGCCACCTTCGAGCGCTACCTCGCGCTCACCGACGACCCGCGCGAGCGCGCGGAAGCTCAAGCCCTCATCGAGCAGGCAAGGGGTGCCGTTCGCTCCCTGCGGCTCACGGTGAGCCCGCCGGACGCGCGGGTCGCCGTCGACGGCATCCACATCCCAGGGAACGGAACCGAACGCGTCATCCCCGTCGACCCGGGGACGCACCGGCTGAGCGTGCGCGCGAGCGGCTTCGACCGGAGCGAGCTCACCATCGAGCCGGAAACCGAAGCGCTCACCGTGCGGCTCACCCCTCAGCCGGCCCTGGTCGTCGTCCGCGCATCGCAGGCGGACGCGGTGATCGTCGTGGATGGCGTGCGCCAAGGGCGCGGCGAAGCGCAACTCGAGCTCGACGCGGGCCGCCACCACCTGCGCGTTGACGCGGGCGACGGATACACTCCTTTCGAGCGCACGATCCAACTCGAGCCCGGCGAACGTAGGAACGTCGAGGCGGCGCTCAGCCGCGATGAACCCGTGTACCGCCGGGGATGGTTCTGGGGCGTCCTCGGCGCCACAGCGGTCGCAATCGCCGGCGGCGTGACGGCGGCGGCCCTCCTCTCAGGCCGCGAGGAGGCCCCCTACGGCGGCTCGACGGGGTTCGTGTTCTGATGCGACGCTCACTCCTCGCGCTCCTCGCCGCCGGGCTCCTGTGCTGCAAAGCCGACGCGACTCAGCTCTTGGTCGTCGTCCGCTCGGACCTCCCTCCCGAAGACATCCGGGTCGTGCGCGTCACCGTCACCGACCTCGACGACGCGCAGATCATGCTCCGGCGCGATTTCGATGTCGGCCGGGACGTGAACCTGCCGTTTTCCTTCGGAGTCACGCCGCCCAACGGCCGCCGCCGCCACCGTGTCGAGATCCTCGCCGAAGCACTTCCGAACGCAGCGAGCGACACGGTGGTCACTCGGCGGGCGTGGGTGGGCTTCGTGCCCCACGAGACGCTGCTGCTGACCCTCTACCTCGGCGAGGACTGCCGCGACGTGGTGTGCAGCCCCGACCGGACCTGCGACCGCGGACGATGCATCGACCCCAACGTCGACGAAACCTCGCTTCCCCCGGTGCGGCCCGGCGAGGAGCTGAGCGACGCCGCGCTGACCGACGCCGCCGTGAACGACGCGGATGCGGCCACCGATGGAGGCGCCGCGGACGTCGCTTTGGACGCAGCAGCGCCGCCGCCGGACACCCCGACGCTCCGCTTCCCATGGAACGGCTACGCAACGGGCAGCGCGCGCGTCGCCGCCCACCTTCAGCCCACCCTCCGCTGGGAGCGGGTCCCCCGGGCCACCCACTACGAGCTCGCCGCCACCTCGGACTGTGAACGATCGAGCTTCCGCTCGTGCGACCTCGACGGGGCGCCCACCGTGCGCGTCGAGGCCTCCCCCGACCCCCTCGTCGCAGCCAGCCTCCCGCTCGCCCCAGGCTTCGTCGTGTGGAGCGTCCGCGCCTGCGACGAGAGCGGCGGGTGCAGCCCCTTCGCGGAGCCCCGCTACCTCCTGGCCGGGGTCGACCGCACGGACCTCACCGGCGACGGCTACGGCGACATCGTGGTCGGCGCTCCGGACGCGTACATGAGAGACGGCGCGGTGATCCTCTTCGCCGGGCCGAGCTTCGACCGGACGCCCCTCCCCGTGTATGGCTCGGGCACCGGAAGCGGCGGTGCGTTGGCCTTCGTGGGCGACGTCGACGGCGACGGCGTGATCGACCTCGGCGTCGTCGGCCTCCAGTCCGCAGGGCGTTTCGAGCTCTTTGCCGGAGGCTCGTCACCGGCCCGCCTCTATCAAGTGCGGCTCCCCGCGCCCCATGCGCGCCGCCCCTCGATCGCCGGCTGCGACCTCGACGGCGACGGCTACTCCGACGCGATCCTCGGCTTTTCGGGCACGCTCACCGGCGAGGTTCGCATCTTCCCCGGCGCGCCCACCCCGACCCCGACGTCGCTCCCCCCTCTGACGCCCCCCCCCAGCGACGAGGCCGCGGCCTTCGGCGCCGCTCTCGCCTGCGTGGGGGACGTCGACGGCGACGGGCTCTCGGACCTCTTGGTGAGCGCGCCGGACATCGTCCCGGGCCACGCTTACCTGATCTACGGCGACGCCAGCCGCGCCTTCGACCGCCGCCTCCGCCTCGGCCCGGACAGAGCGACCTTTGACTTCGGACGCAAGGTGACGGGTCTGGGCGACGTCGACGGCGACGGGCTCGCCGACTTCGCCATCGCGGCCCGGGGCGCCGATCGAAGCTTCGTGCTCGTCTACGCGGGCTCTGACCCGAGCGGCGAGCCCCTCGCCAGGCTCTTGGCTACCTCCCCCACCTGGGACCTGGGCGCGAGCATGGCGGGGGGCGGCGACGTCGACGGCAACGGAACCCCGGACCTGGTGGTCGGCGCCCCGTACAACGGCGCTCCCGGCACCGCCGGCGGAGCCTTCGTCTACCTGGGCCCCTCCTTCGAACCCACGCCAGTTCTTACCTTCACGTTGGCGGACACCGCCGGAACGTTCGGCTGGGCGGTCGCCGTGGGGGGCGACGTCGACGCCGACGGCCTCGACGACTTCACCGTGGGCTGCCTCTCCTGCGAAGGCTACGCCGGACGTGCCGTGTACTACGGCAACGGACGATCCGAAGCGGACCTCGAAGAGCCCGACTGGGTCTTCGCCGAAATGCTCGGCGAGAACGCCACCTTCGGCGCTGCTCTCGCCACGGCCAGCCCTTAGCTGATCGCCCCAAGATCTTTCCGCGCGCCCTCGCGGCCGGGAGGCCCCTGCGTGGCGCATCGCGCCTCACAACTCGTCAGGCTTTCCTCGGCCGCATCACGCAGGGGCGCCCTCGCGAGCACCATCCATCGCGGTCGGCCGCAGACCAGACCGCCGACGCCCGCGTCGTGAGGAATCGGATCCCCTGGAATGGACTGCGAGGCCGCACGGGATGTGCTCTAATCGCCCACCATGGACAAGGTGATCGGCTCGGCCGCCGAAGCGGTCGCGGACATCGAAGACGGCGCGGTGCTGATGAGCGGGGGCTTCGGGCTCTGCGGCAACCCCGAGAACCTCATCGCGGCCCTTCGCGACAAGGGCGTCAAGAACCTCACCATCATCAGCAACAACTGCGGCACCACCGACAAGGGCCTCGGCATCCTGCTGGCGAACGGCCAAGTCAAGAAGATGATCTCGTCCTACGTCGGGGAGAACAAGATCTTCGCCGAACAGTTCCTCTCCGGCGAGCTCGAAGTGGAGCTCAACCCACAAGGGACCTTGGCCGAGCGCATCCGCGCCGGGGGCGCCGGCATCCCCGCGTTCTATACACCCACCGGCTACGGCACGAAGGTCGCGGAGGGCAAAGAGACGCGCCGCTTCGGCGACCGCGACTACGTGCTCGAGACGTCTCTCACCGCGGACTTCGCCCTGGTCAAGGCCTACAAAGGCGACCGCTGGGGCAACGTCGTCTTCCGCAAGACGGCACGCAACTTCAACCCGATGATGGCCATGGCCGGGCGCGTCACCATCGTCGAAGTCGAAGAGCTGGTGGAGGTCGGCGACCTCGATCCGGACGAGGTGCACCTGCCGGGCGTTTACGTGCAGCGGGTCCTCGTGGGGAAGCACTACGACAAGCCCATCGAACAGCGCACGACCCGACCGCGGGAGGGAGGCTGATATGGCATTGACGCGCGACCAGCTCGCAGCACGCATCGCCCTCGAGCTCGAAGACGGCTACTACGTGAACCTCGGCATCGGCATGCCAACGCTCATCGCCAACCACATCCCCAGCGGACGCGAAGTGGTGCTGCAGAGCGAGAACGGCCTCCTCGGCATTGGGCCCTTCCCCTACGAGGGCGAAGAGGACCCGGACCTGATCAACGCCGGAAAACAAACCGTCACGACGATCCCCGGCAGTGTGTTCTTCGACAGCGCCGAGAGCTTCGCGATGATCCGTGGCGGGCACATCGACGTCTGCGTGCTCGGCGCGATGCAGGTCAGCCGATACGGCGACCTCGCCAACTGGATGATCCCCGGCAAGATGGTCAAAGGCATGGGCGGCGCCATGGACCTCGTGGCCGGCGCACGGCGCGTGATCGTCATGATGGACCACGTCACGAAGTCCGGAGATCCCAAGATCCTCGACGAGTGCTCTCTACCGCTGACGGGCGTTCGCTGCGTTCACCAGCTCTTCACCGATCTCTGCGCCTTCGACATCGACCGCGAAGGTCTGCTGCTCCGCGAGCTCGCTCCCGGCGTCTCCGTCGAGGAAGTCCAAGCGAAAACCCAGCCCCCCTTCCGCGTGGCCGCCGACGTGCGCGAGATGCGTCCGGGCTGAGGGCTGAAGCCGGCCTCCGAAAACGAACACCGATGCCCGCGGCCTCACCCATGGCCGGCCCCTGCCGTGAGTGTTGCTGCCGCGCCCCGCTCCTGATAGAGCCTCGGCCGGGTCCCATGCATCACAAAGCTCTCGACTCCGTTCTCGACGCCGTGGGCGGCACGCCCGTGGTTCACCTCTCACGCATCGGCCGTGACCTCCCCATCGAGCTCTTCGCGAAGCTCGAGTTCATGAACCCCGGCGGCTCCGTCAAGGACCGCATCGGTGTGCGGATGCTCCTGGAGGCCGAGAGGCGCGGCGAGATCCAGCCCGGCGACACCCTCATCGAACCCACCTCCGGCAACACAGGCATCGGCCTGGCGATGGCGGCAGCCGTGCGCGGCTACCGAATGATCATCACGATGCCGGAGAAGATGAGCCGCGAGAAGCAGGTGGTCCTCGAAGCTCTCGGTGCCGAGATCATCCGCACCCCCACGGAGGCCGCTTACGACTCACCCGAGAGCCACATCAGCGTGGCCAGGCGGCTGCAGCAGGTCATCCCGAACGCCCACATCCTCGACCAGTACGGCAACCCCGACAACCCCCTCGCGCACGAGCTCGGCACCGGGCCGGAGCTCGTCGAACAGATGGAGGGGCGCATCGACGCGGTGGTCATCAGCGCCGGCACCGGCGGCACCATCACCGGGGTGGCCCGCCACATCAAGAAGACCCTCCCGAACTGTCTCGTCATCGGCGTCGATCCCGAAGGCTCGATCCTCGCGGGCCCCGGCGAGGTGAAGTCCTACAAAGTCGAAGGCATCGGCTACGACTTCATCCCCGAGGTGCTCGACCGCGAGCTGGTCGACCGCTGGGTGAAATCCAACGACAAGGACTCCTTCCGCACCGCCCGGCAGCTCATCCGGCAGGAAGGGCTGCTGTGCGGAGGGTCGAGCGGTGCGACGGTCTGGGGCGCGATGCAGGTCGCCTCCGACCTCCCGAAGGGCGCGCGGGTCGTGTGCATCCTGGCCGACTCGGTGCGCAACTACATGACCAAGTTCGTCGACGACGCCTGGATGCGGCAGCACGGGTTCACCGACACGCACGCGGACCTCGGAAGCATCGGCGACGTGGTGCGCGCCCTCCCGCCGAAGACAGTGATCACCGTCGAGGACGACAAGACCCTCGATCAGGCCGTCAAGCTCTTCAAGGCCCACGGCATCTCCCAGATGCCTTGCACGATGAACGGACGGCTGAGCGGCATCGTCACCGAGAGCGATGTGCTGAGCTTCCTCGTCGAAGGGCGCCGCCCCGACACGCCCCTGGCCGAGGTCATGGTCCGCAGGGTCTCGACCCTCGGGATGCACGACGACGCCGGCCGACTCCCGGAGATCTTCGAGCGGGGTGAGGTTGCCATCGTCGTGGACGACGAGCGGCGCGTCCTCGCGCTGCTGACCAAGCTCGACTACATCGAGGTCCTCACGCAGCGGGCCAAGCTCGGCGACGCCGCCAAGCACTGACCCCTGCCCAACGCAGGTCGACGGGCTCAGCCCAAGAGCACGACCGCGTAGCCGATCAAGCCACCGAGGGACAAGAGCCCGAGGGAGAAGATCAGCCACCAAAGGCCGCTCCTTCGGCTCCGCTCGGAGCCGCCGGCCGGCGGCATCGTGACGTCGAGTCGCGGCGCCCGCGCCGAGGTCGGCGTAGGGCCTCGGTCCGCCGGCGGCCCCCGAAGCTTGTCCCCCACGGGCACCGGCGGCGGGGCGACGGGCGGAACGGCGGGCATGGCGGGCATGGTGTCCTGAAGCGCGAGGGTCGACGGCGGGCTCGGCGGCGCCACCGACGGCTTCTTTCGTACGAGC
>JALVDI010000026.1 GCA_027009115.1 Polyangiaceae bacterium
TGCCGGTACGGATGCCGGTGAGGCAGGGCCGGGAGCAGGGTATGCCGCGGGGCCTGCCCCCCCAAGCCATCGAGCGATCGCTTCGGCGAGCTGCCGCTCCTGGGGCTGGCTGGACGGAACGTACGGGAAAGCGCGGGATGCACCGCTGGGGCGGAAGGCCAGGACCTGCCGCCCGTCGTAGTAGAGCGCCCCGGGCGCCCCGCTCATGAACGCCGCCCGAACGCTCGCCGCCTCGATGAGCGAACCGAGCACGAACTCGAGCTCGGCTTCGAGCGCCGGAGGAAGCGAGCCGACCCGAGCCACGGGAACCTGCGGCGTCGGCGCGGCCGCAGGCGGGACCTCGGCGCTCTCGCTCGGCGGCGCCGGGACCTCGGCGCTCTCGCTCGGCGGCGGGACCTCGGCGCTCTCGCTCGGCGGCGGGACCTCGGCGCTCTCGCCCGGCGCCGGGACCTCGGCGCTCTCGCCCGGCGGCGGGACCTCGGCGCTCTCGCCCGACGGCGGCGGGACCTCGGCGCTCTGAGCGGCGCCCGTCGCAGACCAGCCAACCAAAAGCCCCCAGAGCGCCATCCGCGCCACCCGAGCTCGAACGTTGTACGTCACCCGTCCCTCCATCGCGGTCTCCATGGTTGGGAGCTCATCAAGCAACATGCGTACCCGGCCCGGCCGCAGCACCGCGGTCGTCGTCCGCGCCCACCCAATCTACCCCAGTTCCGAAGCCTCCCCCCACACACGGGCCTTCGGCGGCTGTTTTCGTCCGGCATGGCACAGCCGGGCACGCTCTTGTGCTAGAAGCATCTCTGTGAAACTCGCTTGGCTGCTCCTCCTCAGCGCGGCGCTCCTGTCGGGTCCGGCGACCCGGGCCATGGCGCAAAGCGACGAAGCCCGCGAGGCCTTCCGCCAGGGTGTGCGGGCGTTCCGCCAGGACGACTTCGAGCGGGCCCGCGAGCTCTTCGAGCGCGCCTACGAGCTCTCCGAACGCCCCTCGATCCTCGTGAACTTGGGCAGCGCGCAGCGGCAGACCGGCCAGCTCCTACAGGCCCGCGAGTCGTATCGCCGCTTCCTCGAGCTCTCGGACGACGAGCGTCTCAAGGGCCGGGTACGGGCCGAGCTCGAGGAGGTCGAGGCGCTGATCCCGCAGCTTCGTATCCGGGTGGAGAACCTCGCCCCCAGCGACGTGGTCACGGTCGACGGACAGGTCCTCGTGGACCTGAACGCTCCCTTCGAGACGAACCCGGGCTGGCGCGAAGTTCGGGTCACCCGCGGGGGGCGAGTCGTCGCGAGCGTCCGGGTGAACGTCGAACCGGAAGGCCGTGAAGAGGTCTCGCTGACCGTGCCGGAGCTAACCGATCCCAGGGAGGTCGCTCAGCAGGCGCAGCGAGCCCCGCGGGAACCGGACCGAGCAGCGCTTCATCCGGAGGACGAGAACGAAGGCTCGCCCGTCGGGCTCATCGTGGGCGTGAGCGTTGGCGTCGTGGCGGCGGCCGTGGCCGTGGTGCTCGCCATCCTCCTGACGGGAGGCAACGAAGACCCCTACCAAGGAAACGTACCGCCGGGGAGCGTGCCGATCCGATGAAGCGCCGATGGATTCCGTTGCTGGCCTCGTGTCTGTGGCTGGCGAGCTGCGGCAGCGAAGTCACCGAGCTCGTCCTCGTCGTCGGCTCGGACATGGCGGTGCCCAGCCCCCTTCGCCAGATCGACCTCCGAGTCATCGGGCCCGACGGATCCACAGCCGTCGACACGACCGTCGCCTTCGACCTACCCGGAGCGCCCTTCATGCCCTTGTCCCTGAGCCTCGTCCTCGAGGGGCCCGAGCCGGCGCCGGTTCGCGTCACGGTCGTGGGCACAACCGCCGACGGATCCACCGTCGAGCGCACCGTCGTGACAGGCTTTGTCGAGGGCGAGTCCCGGGCGCTGCCGATCCGCCTCTACGAGCGCTGCCTGGATGTGGTCTGCGGCGAGGGGCAGTCCTGCGGTGACTCCGGCACCTGCGAGGACGAGCGCGTCAACGGCGCGTTCTTGCCGCAGTGGACCGGCGAGCCCGCCGACTTCGCCCCCTGATCGCCCCATCGACCGGGCCCTCTTCCCATGGGCGGCGGCGGCCCTATGTTGGAGGGAGCACCCCCTCTTCCGATGAGGTGCCCGACGGCCTACGCGACCCTCCCCTCCGCGCGTGGGCCGTCGCCTTTCGGCGCCGCCAGGGGCTGCGGTGTGGCGCCCTTGACCTGCCCCGGGCCCCGGCTACCGTGCCCACCCCCACAGTGAAAGGCAGGGACGAAGGTGGCGCGATTCATCGACGAACTGAAGCGAACCCACTCCTGCGGTGAGCTCCGGCAGGATCACATCGGCCAAGAGGTGGTCCTCTTCGGCTGGGTGCACAGCCGCCGCGACCACGGCGGCTGCATCTTCATCGATCTGCGCGACCGCGACGGACTCACCCAGGTGGTCTTCGACCCTGCGGAGGCCTATCCGGAGGCGAACCGCGCGCGCAGCGAGTGGTGCCTCGGCGTCCGAGGCAAGGTCCGGGACCGAGGCCAGAAAGCGGACGGCACATCGCTACACAACCCAAACCTGGCGACCGGCGCGATCGAGGTCCTCGCCGAGGAACTGGTGGTCTTCAACGAGGCCCAGACGCCGCCCTTTCTCATCGAAGACGAGATCGACACGAACGAGGACAAGCGCCTGCAGTACCGCTACCTCGACCTGCGTCGTCCGGTGCTTCAGCGGAACCTGCGCCTGCGCTCCCGCTTGAACCAGGCCACGCGCCAATACCTCTATGACCAGGGCTTCCTCGAAGTCGAGACCCCCTACCTGGTGAAGTACACGCCCGGAGGCGCGCGCAACTTCCTCGTGCCGGCGCGGCTCTACCCCGGGAGCATGTACGCCCTCGCCGAGAGCCCGCAACTCTACAAGCAGCTACTGATGGTCGGTGGCTACGACAAGTACTTCCAGATCGTGCGCTGCTTCCGCGACGAGGCGCTGCGCATCGACCGGCAGCCTGAGTTCACCCAGATCGACATCGAGATGTCGTTCATCAACCAGGACGACCTCTTCACGGTCCTGGAAGGGTTGGTGGTCCGGCTGTGGAAGGAGCTCGGCGTCGACCTCACGGAGCGCTACCCGGGCGGCAAGTTCCCACGGCTCGCCTTCGACGAGTCCATGCGTCGCTTCGGCAACGACAAGCCGGACATGCGCTTTGGCCTCGAGCACATCGACCTGACCGACCTCGTCGTTGCGCACGGCGGCGGCGGCGTGCCGCTCCTGGAGCCGATCGCGCGCAAGTTTGCCGACGGGACCTACCGCCGGGAGCTGCCCGAAGAGATCGTCAAGGCCATCCGCGTGCCGGCGGAGCACAAGCTCAGCCGCAAGGACACGGACCTGCTCGAAAAGCTCTGCAAGCAGAACGGCGCGAAGGGGCTGGCCCGCGCAAAAGTCGGCGAAGACGGCCAGTGGACCCAGAGCGCGTTCGCCAAGTCGATCACCGAGGAGCTGCGGAACGCCATCAACGCCGCCTGCGACGCCGAGAGCGGCGACATGCTGCTCTTCCAGTTCGGACCCGCGTCGGTCGTGCACACGGTCATGGACAAGCTGCGGATGCATCTCGGCAAGAAGTTCGGCTTGATCCCCGAGGTCGGTACCGACGGCGACTGGAACTTCCTGTGGGTCGTCGAGCCGCCGCTCTTCGAGCGCGACGGCGACGGCTGGGCGGCGGCCCACCACGTCTTCACGCGGCCCCACGACGAGGACATCGACAAGCTCGCCACGGACCCGGGCATGGTGAAGTGCTACCGCTACGACCTCGTCCTCAACGGCTTCGAAATCGCCGGCGGCTCCATCCGCCTACACAAGCCCGACGTCCAGAAGAAGGTCTTCGAGGTCATCGGCCTCAGCGACGAGGAAGCCCGAGACAAGTTCGGTTTCCTCCTCGACGCCCTCACTTACGGTGCGCCGCCCCACGGCGGCATCGCCTTCGGCATGGACCGCATCGCGATGCTCGCCTGTCAGACGGAGTCGATCCGCGACGTCATCGCCTTCCCCAAGACCCAACGCGCCAACGACCTGATGACCGGCGCGCCGAGCAAGGTGGACGCCGAGCAGCTCGCCGAGCTCAAGATCCGCGTCCTCGAGTAGAGTCGCCGCTCATGGCCGCGGTGCCGCTGGAGGAGCTCTCGAACGCCCTGGTCCGCGTGGCCAAGAAGGTGAAGGTCCTCAGCGCTCTGAGCTGGCCTGAACCTGCGGCCGAGGCGTTCCTCCAGAGCTGGCGCGCCGGGAGACCGGCGCCGCCGCCCCCGGTGACGCCTCGCCGGCGGAGCGCCCCGCTCCAGCGAACCCTCGCTCAACTCGAAGCACGCGTCGATCGGGCCGACCCGCTGGGGCGCTATCTCGCGGCGACGGCCCGGAGCTACCGGCGCGCCGCCGAGCTCCTCGATCACGCGGGCACGCCGACGTTTCACCGCATCAGCCGGGAGCTCTACGGCGGCGCCGACGGCGCCTTGCACGGCTCCGCGTTGTGTCATCGCGAAGCCGCCGAAAAGTTGCTCGCCGCGACGGAGGCGATGGCCCGTGCAACGGAGGAAGAACCCACCCCACTGAGCGCCGAGGACGTCCAGCGCGCGCTCAAGCGGCGATGGCGGGGCTTCTTCGACACACCGATGCGCTTCGTCGTCGACCCGAACTTGAGCGCGAAGGCGGCCGCGTCGGCGACGCGGGTGAGGCTGCGGGGAGGCACGCGCTACGCGCCCGCCGACATCGAGCAGCTCTCGGCCCACGAGGTCGGAGTCCACAGCCTCACCGCGCGCAACGGCCGGTCCCAGCGCGTCCGCGCCCTGGGCCTCGGCGCGCCCCGGACCACGGCCACCCAAGAAGGCCTGGCCACCTTCGCCGAGCTCGTCACCGGCGCCATCGACCTCCGGCGCCTACGAAGGATCGCACTGAGGATCCGCGCCATCGCCCTGGCCGAAGACGGGGCGGATTTCGTCGAGCTCTTCGAACACCTGATCGAGGCCGGCGAGACACCCCTCGAAGCGGTCCACACGACCATGCGCGTCTTCCGCGGCGCCGACGTCCGCGGCGGCCATCCCTTCACCAAGGACGTCGTCTACCTCAAGGGGCTCTTCGCAGTACACACCTTCCTGCGCAAGGCCATCGCCGAACATCGGGTCGAGCTTCTCCCGACCCTCTTCGTCGGCCGCCTCACCTTGGCCGACGCCGTGGCGCTCGCCGGCGACCCTCGGATCGACCCGCCGCGCTACCTGCCCGAGTGGGCCGCCAAGCTCCCGTCGTTGGCGGCGTTCCTGGCGTTCTCAGCGTTGATCGACCACATCGATCTGGGCGAGGTCGACCTGGACGAAGCGCCCTGAGCGCCCTCACGCCAAGGGTCGGTCACAGGCGCTGTCCGTGCAGCTCCCGCTGGGGCACACGTTTCCACAGCCGCCGCAGTTGTTCGGGTCGCTCGTGATGTCCGTGCAGGCGCCGAAGCAGCGGCGGTACCCGGGCAAGCAGCCGACCGACACGCACTGCGTGCCCTCGGTGCCGGGCACGAAGCCCTGGCATACGGCGACGTCTCCAGGAAGGCCATCGGCGGCGCAGTCCACCGGCGTGTCGCTCGGGCATCCACAGGCCATGGCGCTCACCGGCGTCTCACAACCGTCCGCCGGGTCGCTGTTGCAGTCCGCGAAGCCCGGACTGCATTGGCGGCGACACATGAAGCCCCCCGTGATGGGCTCGCAGGTCGCGGAGGCGTCCGCAGTGGGTAGGCACGGGCTGTCGCAGCCCCCGCAGTTGGCCGGGTCGCCCAAGAACACCTCGCAGAGGTCGTCGGTTCCG
>JALVDI010000027.1 GCA_027009115.1 Polyangiaceae bacterium
CGCGACGCCGGCAGCGACGAGCACGCCGAAGCCGCCGGACACATCCTCAGCCTCATCGCCTCCGCGCGCCTCCACCAGCTCGACCCCGAGCGCTACCTTCGCGACCTCATCCGCGTCCTGCCCCACTGGCCGCGACCGCGATTCCTCGAGCTCGCTCCGTTGCACTGGCGCGCCACCCGCAACGCCGCATGGCTCCCGCGGCTCGAGCGCGAGCTGGAGCAGGGGGGCGCCTTCGTGGCGGTCGGCGCCGGCCATCTGCTTGGCGAACAAGGGCTGATCGCGCAGTTTCGGGAGCGCGGCTACCCGGTCGAGCGCGTCGACCGCTACTGACGGCGCAGACCTCCGCTCGGTTCCGACGCGGGGCTGCCCATCCCGGGCGCGGTCGGTTCGCTCGTCCGAGCGGCGGGTGGAGGATGCGGGGCCGGCCCCCCGGCGTCGAGGCGCGCGGTGGGTGCGGTCGGAGGGATCGGGGGAGCGACACGGCGCTCCGCGGAGGGACCGCAGTCGAGGGCCGCGCTGCCCACGATCGCTCCGAGGGCTGCGCACACGGCCGCCGCCAAGACGAGTGGTGCGCGCGGTGGTCGGACGGGCGGCGTCTGGGGAGGCGGCAACGTCGCGAGCTTGCGTGAGGTCTCATCGCGCACGGCGAAGGAGCCCGAGGGCGTGGACGTCAGCCGTGGGGCGCCTGCGCAGAGCCGGACGATCTCCTGCTGGCGACCCCGTACACCGGAGAAGCGGTCGCCGATGCATGCGGCGACGTCGTCGCGGGTCACCTCGCGCTCCAGAGTGTGCAGCCACTCTTCGAGCGCCGCCTTCATGGCCTTCGCCGAGGCCCATCGCTGACTGCGGTCGCGCTCGAGGGCCTTGTCGACGATGGACGCGAGGGGCGGGGGGAGCGTCGGCGCGTTGTGCCGGAGCGACGGAATATCCCCCTCGACGAGGAGCCGGAGAGTCCGGACGTCGTTGTGCCGCGGGAAGAGGCGCTGCCCCGTGAGCATCTCCCACAGAAGTACCCCCACGCTCCACAGGTCCGTGCGCGCGTCCACGTCGTCGCTGCTCGCTTGCTCGGGCGCGATGTAGCCGAACTTGCCTTTGATGGTGCCCGAGTCGGTGTCCACCCTGCGTCGGGCAGCCTTGGCGATACCGAAATCGAGGAGCTTGACGGACCCATCCCAGGTTACGAAGACGTTGGCCGGCGAGACGTCCCGGTGGACGATCTGCAGGGGGGTCCCGTCGGGCTCCTGCAGCTCGTGCGCGTAGGCCAGTCCGGCAAGGACCTCCGTGGCGATACGGACCGCGATCTCCGGAGGCATGCGTTCGTCGCGCTGACCGAAGCGCGCGAGGATGCGGTGGAGGGGCAGTCCTTCGAGGAAGGTCATGGCGATGAAGTGGCGTCCTTCGTCGTCGCTGCCGACCTGGAGCGTCTGGACGATGTTCGGGTGCTTCAGCTTCGCCGCCAGACGCGCCTCGTCGAGGAACATTGCGACCACCCGCGGATCCTCCTGGAGGTGGGGGTGGAGCATCTTGACGACCACGAGCTTCTGAACGCCGCCGGGACCCTTCGAGAGCGCCAAGAACACCTCGCCGGCGCCTCCCCGCCCGAGGGACGCGACGAGCTCGTAGCGGCCGACGCGCCGGCGCTCCACCGGGCGGATCGGGTCGAGGGGATCGCCTTCGGGTTCGTCGGGGGGCGCGCGTTCGGTCATGGAGCGAGGCGTCAGTCGCAGGGGCCGTCGACGGTCGTTCCGGCGATGACCTTCGGCACGCCTTCGGGGTCCGTCCGAAGGGTCTCGAGGAAGCAGCCGTACTGGTGCTTGGGGCCGTCGAGCTGAAAGGTGACGTAGTGCCCGCCGTCGTCGACGTCGGGGAGCCAGCGGACGACGGCGGCTGTTCGAGGTCCCGCGGCGGTCGCGCGGTTGCCGCGCACAGGGGGCGGCAGGGCCCCGCGCCCGGCCAGCTCCAACCACGGAAGGATGCGGTCGTCCGGCGCGCCGACGTCGTCGCCCGCCAGGTCCGTGCCGAGGGCTGCGTTCAGGGCGCGCTGAAGCCCTGTCGAGATGTTGTCGTCGTCGTCTCCTTCGATGACGAGCACGTGGGGCGGGTCGAACGCCGGCCGCCGCCCTTCACGGGTCGGGTCGCGCAGGATCTCGTCGACGTAGTGGGTGTTGTCCGAAGGTCCGACGGCCCAGTCGAAGAGGGCGAGGCCGGGATGCCAGCGGTCGAAGGGACGGGTCGCGGGGACGCTCAGCACAGTGCGGGCGAGTTGTTCGAGGTTCGGTGATCGCGCCCCGAAGGGGAACTCGACCCAGCTCCCACCGGCGCCGGTGAGGATGGCGCCGCGCCAGCCGGGGTCGATGGTGGCGAGCATACCGCTGAGGTACGAGCCGAGGCTCTGGCCCATGACGACCCGCTGGCTTCCGTCGTAGCGCACCATGCCGTCGGCGGCGGCGCTCGCGTCGACCCCGGGGCACGTGCTCGGGTCGAGGCGCAGGTTCAGCACGAGCTTGCGGAACAGGATGTGCTCGATGAGCGACTGGCGGAAGTTGTCGCGCATCGCGACGGGGTTGAAGAAGTTGTAGAAGAGATAGCCGCCGGAGGAGTCCGTCAGTCGCTCTTCGGTGAGGATCCCGGCCATGCCCGACGCGCCATATCCGCGGGCAGCAGCCACCTGAGCGGGGCCGGTGCCTTCCGGGGGTGGGTCCGAGCCGACTTTGCGGCCTCGGTCGAGGACCTGGCGGGCCAGCCCTCCGGTGCCGTTCACGTAGAACAGCAGCGGGAAGCCTTCCGCCGGCATCACACCCTTGGGCACCGCGAGCACGAAGGGGACGGTCTCGGTGCGTTGCTCCACGGGCTCGCCGTCTGCGTCGAGGATGAGCCGCCCACCGCCATCGGTGTAGGGGGGCGTTCCGTCCTGGTATTGCGGCGCGATCCACTCGCCCTGGTAGGCGCAGTACTCATCCATCTCGAAGATGGGTTGCGGCTCCTGCGACGGCGTGGGCGCCGCCTGGGCGCGGGCCCATTCGGCCAGTGCGTAGAGGCGCGAGGTCACGTCGCCGGTGCGGTAGACCGTCGCGGCCACGATCGACCCCGGTTCGATGCCCTCGGCGGCGACCCACTCGCGCAAGGCGGCAAACTCGGAGGCGAGCTCCGCACCGAGGGGAGCGTCGGGCGTCTCTCCGGCGAGCAGCGCCGTCAGCGTCGGGTGCTGGATGAGTGGGCGCGCAGGGTCGGCGCTCGTCAGGCCGGTGACGATCACTCCGTAGCGCGTGTGCTCTCGGAGGTTGAACCCCGGCGCCGGGAGGATCTGAAGGACGTGATCGGGCCGGTAGGAGTCGAGGCGCTCCCCGTCGCCGGTGTAGTCGACGATGAGCGGCACCCGTTGGCCTCGGCGCGGGGAGTCGGGGTCGATGTCGACGAGGACGATGGGGGATGCCGGGTCGTCGCGGTAGGTGGCCGGATCGCCAGGCAGGGCCGAGGCGTCGATGGGTCCGTCGAATGGGAAATAGATGGGCCCGGTGGGGCTGAAGCCGTCGGTTTCGGTGGTGATGGTCTCGATGAACGCGTCGATGAGATCGAGGTTCCTCGGGTTGGGCCAGCCGTCCAGCCGCGGCCGGCCGTCGGTGCCCCGCAGCACCTCGAGGGGGAAGGGGTGGTCGTAGAGACCGGCTTCGTCGCTCAGGTCGAAGCGCAGCATGATGGGGCCGGCGGCGGTGGCGTCGGCGCCCACGTCGGAGGCGGCGTCAGCGCTGGCGTCGCTGGCCGCATCCGGGCTGGATCCGTCGTCGTCGCCGCATGCGACGATCAGAGAGGTCAGGGAGCAGGCCAGCAGTACGGTCGCGAGGGTGCGCATAGGGGTGGCAGCATGCCAAAGGATGGCTTCGCCGTCTCGTTCGCTCCGCACGAGGACCCGGATGTCGACGGGCTGCTATCGTGAGCCTGCCCGTGGAGCTGGAAGATTTCGCCGATCCCTGGGAGCACATCCGGATGCTCCAAGACGCCGACCGCAACGAGGCGATCGTGGCGGCTCTGGAAGCTCACGTCGCTGGAGCGCGGGTGCTCGAAATAGGCGCCGGGACGGGGCTGTTCGCCTGCGTGGCAGCGCGCCTGGGCGCCTCCCACGTCGTCGCCGTCGAAGCGTCGAGCTTCGCTGAGGTCGCCCGCGCCCTCGTGCGCGACAGCGGGCTGGCCGGCCGCGTCGAGGTCGTCTGCGCCCACCTCGACGAGCTCGAGCCACGGGAGGTCGACGTGGCCTTTGGCGAGCTCCTCAACGCCGACCCCTTCGCCGAAGGGATCGTGCAGACGTACGCCTCGGCGCGGCGATGGCTGGCGCCTGGAGGCGTGCTGCTCCCCTCGCGGCTGCGGGTGAGCGTGGCGCTCGTGGAGGACAGCGCTCCGGCGGAGGTGCGACGCGCCCATGAGCAGCTTCGGTCGCTCGGGGAGCGCTTCGGTCTTCGGACGGCGCCGCTCATGGAACGACTGACGCCGACGGAGCCGTACCGCTACCTCGCGCCGTCGGTTCGGCCCGTGGGTCAGGCGCCGCTCGTGGACGTGGATCTCGCCCAGGGCACGCCGATTCTTCCGGAGCGGTGGGAGGTGCGCGTCCGTGTCCTGGAGCGCGCGCGGGTCGGCGGCGCGGCGATTCTCTTCGAGGCGCCGATGGGCCCGACGTCGATCCGCAGCGGAGGCCACTTCGGGGTCTTGGTGCAGGGCTTCGCGCGCGCGTACGACCTCGCCCCTGGGAGCGCCCTCGACCTGCAGGTGGTCCGCGACGACGAGGACCGGCTCGTCGTCACCCCGTGCGTCTGAGCGGGAGCCTGCGGATGGTTCGTGTTCACCGCGCCGCTCCGGACCGTGGTGGGTCGTCGCGCCGCTCAGCGTGTGGTCTGGCGCGCGGGCTCCGTCGGCCGCAGAGAGGCCGCTGAGGGCGGGCGGATCGCCAACAGAGCGGCGCGCATCTCCTCAGCGGAGGCAAAGCGCTCGTCGGGCCGCTTGCGGAGCCCCTGCTCGATCCACTCGTCGAGCGCGCGCGGCAGATCGGGCCGCAGGAAGCGCGCCGACGGGGGAGCCGTCCGCACCACCGCCTGCGCGAGGTCGCGCTGCCCGAAAACCTGTGCGAAGAGCGGCTCGCCGGTGAGCATTCGGAAGGCCGTAGCCGCGACCGCGTAGAGGTCGGTGCGGCCGTCGATCCTCTCGCCGAGGAGCTGTTCAGGGGCGATCGTGGGGCCTGCGACGAGGAGCTTTTCGCTGGGGGTCGCTCCGAGTAGGCTGCTCGTGCCGAAGCCTGTCAATCGGGGGACCTCGCCTCCGCCGCGCTCCGGCACCAGGTAGAGGTTGGGGGGACCGACCCGCCGGTGGACGACGCCATGGGAGTGGGCGTGCTGCAGCGCGCCAAGCAGCGAGTCGAGGACTGCGACGGCCTCTTGCACCGAGGCCGGTCCGCGCTCGTCGATCCGCTGCGCCAGGCTCTGTCCGCCCTGGTAGGGGATCACCGCGAAGGGGCAGACAACGCCGTCCTGCTTCACCTCGCCGTAGTCGAGCACCGGCGCGATCCCTCGGTGGTGACCCAGCCGTGTGGCGAGTCGGATCCCCTGAACGAAGCGTTGGTGCAGTCGCGGCTCGACGGCGCAGCCCGGCTCCAGGACCTCGAGCCAGACCGCCCGCGCGAGTGAGAGGTGGTGCGCCGCGTACCGGGCGATGCCGTCGCGTTGGTCGAGCACGGCGTGGACCCGAAAGCGGCCATCGAGGAGCGTCCCGGGACGCAGGCGCCCCACGACGATCATCTCGAGGGGCGGGAGCGGACGGCGGGGCCGAGCCCAGG
>JALVDI010000028.1 GCA_027009115.1 Polyangiaceae bacterium
CAGCATGGAGGCGCTTCAGAGGTCGGCCGACAAGGCGGCTCGCTCCCTCGAAGAGATCGCGCGGGCTCAACACGAGTCGACGATGGCAGCCGCCCGCGCCTGAAGGTTTCCACCGACCGCCAGAGCTCCCCGGGGCCCGTCCTCGGGGGGCTTTCTTGGTGCTCTCGGCCCACAACCCACCCCAACTACCTCTCGGTGCCTCTCAGGAATCCTCAAGGTTTCCTCGTTGCGCTGCACCCTCCAGCAATGCTCTCGCGAGCGCGATCCATCACGATGCTGGGCGGGACTGCTACCCGAGGATCTTGTCGATGTCCTTGGCGACCTTTGCTTCGTCGACTTCTTTGGCGAGGGCGAGCTCTGCCACGAGGAGATTGCGGGCCTGCTCGAGGAGGCGACGCTCCCCGAAGCTCAGCTCCTTGTCGCTGCGGAGGCGGCTGAGGTCACGGAGCACCCGAGCGACCTCGATGGGCGAGCCGCTCTTGAGCATCTCCGTGTATTCGCGGTAGCGGCGGTTCCAGGGCTGAGAGGTGACAGCGACCTCGTCTTTCTTCAGCTCCCGCATGACTTTCCCGGCCTCACGCTTGGAGATCACGGTCCGCAGGCCCAAGCGCTCGACCCCGTCGGTCGGGACCATCACGGTCATGCCGGTGTCGGCGATCTTCAGGATGTAGAAGCGCTTGTCGGTGCCGGCGATGCTCTTCTTCTCGATCGCGGTCACCTCGCCCACACCGTGAGCCGGATGGACGGCCTTGTCGCCGATCTTGAACTCCATGTGTGTGGAACCTCCGCTCTAGGGGCGCCCGAAGGCTGGGTGTCTTGGGACCAAAGGAGGGCCAGCGCCCACCGATCGCGCGGGGGTCCGAACCCCCGGATAGGGTACCGCGCCGCGACGGAGGCCCCGCTGCATAGCCGCCAGGGTATCAGGGGCGAAGCGGCGCATCCTCAAAAATCGCCTGTCATTCCGCGAACACGGGCTCATCCACGAGGGCAGCGAGCTCGTCGACGAGGAGTACCCGCAGGCCGCGCGCAAGAGCCGTCGCGGGCCAGTGGAGGTTCAGAATCGCCCGCTCCTCACCCACGTCCACTTCCAGCGAGGCGAGCGCCCGATCGACGCCCACAGCGGCGCCGAGCTCGGTGCCGCCGAGGGAGCGAAACAGCTCCCTCAGGTTTGCCTCGGCCCCGGGCGGGAGCTCTCCGAGCACGAGCGTCCAGATGTTCAAGTGCTCACCGGCCGGGTCGATGGCAACACACGCGGCTCGCTCGCGTGCGAAGAGCAACCCAACGCCCGTGTCTGGAGGAAGACCGAGGGGCTTGGGCGCATAGAGGCGCAGGGGAGCCCGCGGGTGGAAGGCCGCCAGGCGTACCCCGTCCTCGCCCGCCAGCGGACCTCGCGGGGACCGCCCCGAAGCGAGGATGCGGAGAAGCCGGGCGACCTGGGGACCGGCGTTGACTCCGAGGACGAGAAGGTCGTCGCCGATGGCCACGAGCTCGCGCAGGGATCGGCCGAGGTAGCCCAGGCGCCTCACGAAGGGACGATCGGCGGCGACCTCGACTCGCTGCATGCGCATGCCGGCGGCCACGACGATGTCGCGAGCGCGCTCGTGGCGTGCGACGATGAGGTACGCGCCATCCCCGAGGTGAGCGACGATCGCTTCGTCGACCTCCGCAAGATCGACGCCCGTCCGTTCGCGAAACGAACGCAGACGAGCTGGGGGGAAAAGAGGGTCGACGATGGCTCGAAACGCTGGGCGCGCATAGAGGTCGTGAGGCCGCGCGTGCAGAACGTAGTTCGACTCGGGCGGAGCCAACGACGTGAGCGGGCCCATGTAACGAGGGTCGTCGGCCTCCGTCTGCCGCACCGTCGGCGTACTGGGTCCTCCGCACGCCGGCGACCAACAAGCGAGCATGAGCCGAGCGAGCAGACTTGTGGCGAGTGCCCACCGAACGGAGCCGCCACGGTCGGCACCGGCCGGCCAAGGAGCCCTTGCCGGGCGGAGCCCCGAGGCTCCTGCGCCGCCGTTTCCGTTCGCAGCGTCCCGCCGATCGTCCATGACGGGAGCTATCATGCGGTCAGGCCCGCGCATCTCAAACCTTGGGCCGCCGCTCCACGAAGCGCGGCCAGCCCCGCGGAGCGCAACCCCGCGCAGCGCAACCCCGCGCAGCGCAGGCAGGTCCACGAAGCGCGGCCAGCCCCACGGAGCACAAACCCGCGCAGCGCAACCCCGCGCAGCGCAGGCAGGTCCACGAAACGCGGGCACCCCACTGGCGTCGGGTGTCAGTTGGGTCGGCTGCGCTTCTTGCCGTTCTTGGAGGCCTTGTGCGCCCCCTTGGGGTCGGGCTCGGGAACAGAGGGAGCCTCAGCCTCCGGCGGACGCTTGAGCCCGTGCGCTTCGAGGAGCTTGCCCTCGATCTCGGCGAGCAACGCTGGGTTCTCCTCGAGGAAGGTGCGCGTGTTGTCGCGACCCTGGCCCAGGCGCTGGCCCTGGTAGCTGTACCAGGCCCCCGATTTGTCGACGATGTTCGCCGCGACTCCCAGATCGAGGACGTCCCCACTCCGACTGATGCCACGCCCAAAGAGGATGTCGAACTCGCAGAGCTGGAAGGGGGGCGCGAGCTTGTTCTTGACGACCTTCACCCGGACGCGGTTGCCCACGGCCTTGTCGCCGACCTTGATGGTCCCGATACGCCGGATGTCGAGCCGCTGGGACGCGTAGAACTTCAGCGCGTTGCCGCCCGTAGTCGTCTCCGGGCTGCCGAACATCACCCCGATCTTCATCCGGATCTGGTTGATGAAGAACAAGGTCGTTCGGCTCTTCTGCACGGTCCCGGTCAACTTCCGCAACGCCTGGCTCATCAGACGGGCTTGCAAACCGACGTGGCTGTCACCCATCTCCCCTTCGATCTCAGCCTTCGGGACCAGCGCCGCGACCGAGTCGATGACGATGATGTCGACGGCACCGGAGCGCACCAAGGTGTCGGCGATCTCCAGCGCCTGCTCCCCGTGGTCGGGCTGGCTCACCAGGAGCTCATCCACGTTGACGCCGAGCTTCCGGGCGTACGTGGGGTCGAGCGCGTGCTCCGCGTCGATGAAGGCAGCGATGCCGCCTTGCCGCTGGCACTCCGCGATGGCGTGCAGCGTGAGGGTGGTCTTGCCGCTCGATTCCGGCCCGTAGACCTCGACGATTCGACCGCGGGCGTAGCCACCGACACCGAGCGCGAGATCGAGAGAGATCGACCCCGTGGGGATCACCGGCACGTCGGCCTTTGCCGCTTCGTCGCCGAGGCGCATGATGGACCCCTTGCCATAGGCCTTCTCAATCGAGCCGAGCGCGAGCGCGAGCGCCTTCTCACGGTTGGGATCGGTCGCCATATCGTCTTCTCCTTCTCACGCCCCTCGGGTTCGCTTGGCCTTACCAGAGATAGGGCGGGCGGCTGAACACATGTGTAGTCCCGTCGTCGCCGAAGCGCAACGACTCGATGCCTGAAGGCTCTCACAGGGGTGTGACAACGAAGCCGCGCCCCCGTGGCCATGGAACTCGCACGCGCTGAGCGCCCTTCTCATACGGGCCCCACGGGGTTGTTGGCGATGCCGGCGCCCCCCGAGGGCTGCCCCCGTGCATCGGCGCTCCGCTCACTGGACGCGAGCTCCTGGGCAAGCCCAGCATCACGCAAGCGAGCTCTCATGGCCGCTGCCGACGAGAGCGAAGGTCCATGTGGCGGACGATGTCCGAGATCGTCCGGGCGGAGGCCCCTTCGGCGGGGTCGCGGCCTCGCAGATGGCGCCGCACCATCTCGAGGGCCACGTACGCCGCTTGCGTCCGGACCTGCGCACGATCGCCGTGAAATTGGTGGCGCACCGCCAAGGTTCCTTCGGCGCTGGCCAGACCGAGCCACACGGTGCCCACAGGTTTGCTGTCGCTGCCCCCACCCGGCCCCGCGATCCCGGTCGTGCTGATGGCCAGGTCGGCGCCGGCGGCACGCCGCGCCCCCTCTGCCATGGCACAGGCGGTCTCCGCGCTGACGGCGCCGTGGGCACGGAGAATCTCTGGGCTGACGCCCAGGACTTGGGTCTTCGCCGAGTTGGCGTAGGTCACGGCGTCAAGCAAGAGGTAGTCCGAGCTACCCGGCACACTCGTGAGCATCGTCCCGATCAACCCGCCCGTGCAGCTCTCGGCGACTGCGAGCGTGAACCCCCTGGAGCGAAGATCCTGCCCGACGACCCCGGCGAAGGTGTCGTCGCGGTCGCCGTAGGCGGCGTCTCCAAGCAGCTCGCGCACGCGGTCGGCGACGGCCTTGGCGCGCTCCTCCGCCTCGGACGCGGTCTCCGCGCGAGCCTCCACCTTCACCTCGATCTCCGGAAAAGTCGCGCGAAAGCCGAAGGCAACGTCGGGGTTGCTCTCTTCGAGCGGCCGCAGGCGCTCGGCGACTTCCGACTCGGGCAGCCCGAAGACGCGGACGTGAAGTCGGCATCGGTCGCGATGCCCGAGCTCGGCGATCCGCGGAACCACCGAGCGCGCGAAGATGGCCTTCATCTCGCGGGGCACACCGGGCAAGAAAAACGCCTGGACACCGTCACGCTCGATGGCGAACCCGGGAGCCGTCCCTTCGGGGTTCTCGAGGACCCGGGCGCCTCGTGGGAACTCGGCCTGCTTCGCATGGCACGGCAGGAGGTCGCGGCCCCTGGCCTCGTAGCGACGCTTGATAGCTTCCCAGCTCGGGTCGTCGCGCACCAGGTCGGCTCCCAACGCGCGCGCCACGGCCTCACTCGTCCGATCGTCGGTCGTGGGCCCCAGCCCTCCGGTGGCGACCACGACGCGGACCTGCCCGAGGAGCGAGTGCAGAGCGCCCGCGATGTCGTCGACGTCGTCGCCGACGGTCAGGTGCCGGCGCACATCGAGACCCAACGAGGTCAGCTCCTCGCCAAGCCATGCGGCGTTGGAATCGACGAGCTCGCCGCGCAGGAGCTCGGTCCCGATGGTCAGAACTGCGGCCGTCATGGGGACCGGGGAGGATGCGACGAGGCCCTCGACCCCGTCAACCACCCCCGCCGGCGCTTCCGTGCTATCGCTCCGTCGTCATGCGACCTCTCCTGACCCTCACCGCCCTGCTGGGGACCCTCGGCACCGCCAGCTTGACCGTGGCGCAAGCTTCCGCCTCCACGGAAGCCCCACCGGCCGAGCCTGGCGCGAACGAACCCGAGCCAAGCCCCCTCGCGCAGCTGCCGGTCGAACGGCATCGGCTCGACAACGGCCTGCGGGTCGTCCTCAGCCCCGATCGCACGGTGCCGACTGTCGCGATCGCGGTCTACTACGACGTCGGCTCGCGCAACGAAGAGATGGGGCGCTCGGGCTTCGCCCACCTCTTCGAACACATGATGTTCCAGGGATCGGCGAACGTCGGAAAGGGCGAACACTTTCAGCTCATCATGAACCGCGGCGGCAGCCTGAATGGCACGACGAGCGAGGACCGCACCAACTACTTCGAGACGCTCCCCTCGAACGAGCTCGCCCTCGGCCTCTGGCTGGAGGCCGACCGCATGCGCTCGCTGGCAGTCACCGCGGAGAACTTCGAGAACCAGCGCCAGGTCGTCAAAGAGGAGCGTCGGCAGTCCTACGAGAACCAGCCCTACGCGCTCAGCATGCTGCGCATCAACGAGCTCGCCTACGGAGACTACTGGCCTTACGCGCACTCGACGATCGGTGACATGCAGGACCTCGACAATGCACCGCTCGAAGCCGTCCAGGAATTCTTCAGCCGCTACTACCGCCCCAACAACGCCGTGCTGAGCATCGCCGGCGACTTCGATCCATCGGAGGCGATGGAGCTCGTGGAACGCTACTTCGGCGACATCGAGGCGGGCGAGACACCGCCCTTCGAACCGCCCGAGCTCCAACCTCAGACCGCCGAACGCCACGAGACGATGCTGGACGCGCACGCCGAGCTTCCGGCGTTTCACATTGCGTACCACATCCCTCCGAACCGAACCCCGGACCATTACGCCCTGGAGCTGCTCAGTCTCGTCCTCGGCGACGGAGAGTCCTCGCGGCTCTATCAGAAGCTCGTGAAGGAACGTGAAATCTGTCAAAGCATTCACGTCTCGACGGATGATCGGCGCGGCCCTGACCTCTTCTCGGTCTTCGGCGTCATGGCGCGGGGCCACCGTCCCTCGGAAGCCCAGGCGCTGATCTTCGAGGAGATCACGAGCGTTGCCCGCCGCGGCATCACCGAACGCGAGCTGACGAAAGCCCACAACCGCGTACGTGCGTATTTCGTCTTCGGCCTCCAGTCGAACCTCTCGCGGGCCCGACAGCTCGCCGAATACGAGCTCTACTACGGGGACGCGCGCCTGGTGCGCACGGAGCTGAGCCGCTACCTGGCGGTGACCCGCGACGACATCCAACGAGTCGCAGGCCAGTACTTCGACGCCACGAACCGCACGGTCCTCGACGTCATCCCCACGGCCATGGCGGGCGAAGAACAGACCGAGGCGCGCCAACGTCGTCCCCCGACAACTCGGGCTGCGGCGTTCCACGGGAGGACCGACCGATGACGACGCACACCGCCTTGTCGCTGACCGTCGCCTCCACGCTTGCTTGCTTCGCGGCCTGCGGAGGCTCCACGGTCCCCGAACCTCGGACGGCGACCGAACCCCGGGCGCAGGAACCTCCGCCGCGAGAAGAGGCAACCGCCGAACCCCCCACCAAGATGCCGCCACCCGAGTCGGGCCCCGCTCGCGACATCGCCTTCCCCCCGATCCAGCGCGCGTCCCTCGACAACGGCCTGGAGCTGAACACCGTCGAGTGGCACCAGCTTCCGGTCGTCTATCTGCGTCTCGTCGTCAAGAGCGGAGCCGAGACAGATCCGGAGAACCTCCAGGGCCTGTCCAGCCTCGTCGCCCAGATGCTCAAGGAAGGCACGCGCCGCAGGAGCAGCGCGCAGCTCGCCGAACATATCGAGTTCCTGGGCGCGGATCTGTGGACAGGCGCAGACGAAGAGAACGTCCACCTCGTGTTCCGCGCCCTCTCGGAACACCTCGACGAAGCCATGGACATTCTCGCCGAGGTCGCGACGCAACCTGCCTTCCGCACGCAGGAGCTCGACAAGCTCAAGCGCCGGGAGCGGGATCGTCTCTCGATGATGCAGAAGCGCCCCAACTTCCTCGCGCGGCGGACGTTTTACCGCGAGCTCTACGGAGACCACCCCTACGGCCGCTTCGACACGACCGAGGAGGTGCTCCGGCGCGTACGGCGAGCAGATCTGGTGCGCTGGCATCGCCGGCACTTCGTGCCGAGCAACGCTTTCCTGGTGGCCGTCGGCGACGTCACACCGGAACGGGTGCAACAGGCCGCGACCGCCGCCTTTGGCCGCTGGTCGGGCCGCCCCGTCCCGCCGCCCGAGTTCCCCGAGCTTCGGCCGCGCACGCGGCGCGAGGTCTTCCTCGTCGATCGTCCCGGCGCGGTGCAGTCGGTCATCTTGCTCGGCAACCTCGGCGTCGCCCGCCGCGACCCCGACTACATCCCCTTGATCGTCGCCAATCAGGTGCTCGGAGGCTCGGCCGCGTCCCGCCTCTTCATGGACCTACGCGAGCGACGCAGCCTCACCTATGGCGCCTACAGCCAAATCGGTGAGCGGGTCGACGTGGCACCCTTCGTGGCCTGGGCCGCCGTCCGCACCGAGGTCACCCACGAAGCCGTCGACGCTTTCTTCGAGAACCTCGAACGCATCGTCACCGAACCGGCACCCGCGGGCGAGCTCCGAAACGCGCAGCGTTACCTCAGCGATTCGTTCCCGCTGCAGATCGACACCCCTGGAAAAGTCGCTGGAATGGTCGCCGATCTTCGCATTTTCGGTCTCCCCGACGACTATTGGACGACCTTCCGCACGCGCATCGCTCAGGTGACGCCGCACGAGGCACTGCAAGCGGCGCGGCATCACATTCACCCCGACAAGATGCTCGTCGTCGTCGTCGGCGAGGCGGGTCAGATCGCCGACGGCCTGCGCCGGTGGGGTCCTGTGACGATCCTCGACGAAGACGGCGCGGTCCAGCAGCAGCTCGAACCACGCCCCGCGACGAGCGGTGAAGGAGAGAGCGGCGGCAGCGGCGACAGCGGCGACAGCGACGCTTCGAACGGCTGAGCCGCCCAGGCAACGAACGAAGAGCAGCGAAAGGACTCCAACACCCATGTGCGGCATCGTCGGCTACATCGGGAGCCAACCCAGCGCGCCCATCCTTCTCGATGGCCTCCGGCGCCTCGAGTACCGCGGCTACGATTCCGCCGGCCTCGCCGTCCAGGTCCCCGGAGCCGGGATCGAAATCCGACGCGCCGTCGGCAAGTTGCGCAACCTCGAGTCCGCCCTGCGCGAGCGACCTCTCGACGGATCCGTCGGCATCGGCCACACCCGCTGGGCGACCCATGGGCGCCCCTCGGAGGTGAACGCACACCCGCACGTCGCCGGTCCCATCGCCCTCGTCCACAACGGCATCATCGAAAACCACCTGGAGCTGCGCCGACGCCTCGAAGGCCGCGGATGCGCCATCGCCAGCGACACGGACACAGAGCTGGTCGCGCACCTGATCCAACTCGAGGTAGCCCAAGGCAAGTCGCTCGAGGACGCCGTCCGCGGAGCGCTGGCCGAGCTTCAAGGCGCGTACGCCATCGCCGTGCTCTCGGAGAAGGAACCGGAGCGAATCGTCGTCGCCAAGCATTCCTCGCCGCTCGTCGTCGGCCTCGGAGAGGGTGAGAGCTTCTGTGCAAGCGACATCCCAGCGCTGCTTCCCTACACGCGGGACATGATCTTCCTCGAGGACGGCGAGGTCGCGGTCCTCGAGAGGGACCGCATCCGCATCTCGAAGCTCGATGGGACGGCTGTCGAGCGGGCGCCACGGCGGATCGACTGGTCACCCGTGATGGCCGAGAAGGCCGGCTACAAACACTTCATGCTCAAGGAGATCTTCGAGCAGCCCCGCGCGATGGAAGACACCCTGCGCGGCCGCCTCGACCGGGAAGCGCGCGACATTCATGGACACGAGATCGGTCTGAGCGACGACGACGCGCGGACCGTCCGACGGGTCGTCCTGCTCGCTTGCGGGACGAGCCACCACGCGGCCATGACCGGTCGCTACCACATCGAAGCGCTGGCCCGAGTGCCGACGGTCGTCGAGCTGGCGAGCGAGTTCCGCGGACGCGACGGCGTTGTCGGCGAAGGCGACCTCGTGATCGCCGTCAGCCAGTCCGGTGAAACGCTCGACACCCTGGTCGCCGCCAAAGAAGCCAAGGCCAAGGGGGCCAAGGTGCTGGCCATCGCGAACGTCATTGGAAGCGCCATTCCCCGCATGAGCGACGCGGTGTTCTACACCCACGCCGGCCCCGAAATCGGCGTCGCGTCCACCAAGTGCTTCACGACACAGCTCGCCAACATCTTGATGTTTGCGATCTGGCTCGGGCGACGGCGAGACACGCTCTCGGCCGACCGAGCCGGCGCGCTCGTGGAAGCGCTCGCCCGCCTGCCTCACACGATGCAGGACGTCCTCACGGGCACTCGTCAGCTCGTCGCCAACCTGGCGCGTCGCTACGTGGACGCCCGCGATGTGCTCTACCTGGGTCGGGGACTAAGCTTTCCGATCGCTCTGGAGGGCGCGCTGAAGCTCAAGGAGATCAGCTACGTCCACGCGGAGGGATACGCGGCCGGCGAGATGAAGCACGGCCCGATCGCACTCATCGATTCGCATGTCCCCGTGATCTGCCTCGTACCCAGAGACAGCCACTACGACCGGAGCCTGAGCAACCTCCAGGAAGCCAAAGCACGCGAAGCACGGGTGATCTCCGTGGCCACGGAGGGCGACGAAGCCGCCCGCACGTTCAGCGATGACCTCATCGAGGTTCCGGACGTGCCGGAAGAGCTCACGCCCCTGCTGACGGTCTTGCCGTTGCAGCTCTATGCCTACTACGTGGCGGACTACAAAGGCACCGACGTCGATCAGCCGCGCAACCTGGCCAAGACCGTGACGGTCGAGTGACGATCTGCTACGCCGCGGCCGATGTTTGAAGGAGCCCGGGTGGCCGTCGTGGTGCCCGCGTATCGGGAAGCGCGCCTCATCGGCCGAACGCTGCGGGCGATCCCCGCGTGGATCGACGACGTCGTCGTGGTCGACGACGGCAGCGACGACGACACAGCGGGCGCGGCCGAGCGCCATGGCGACCGGCGCGTGCGGGTCGTCCGCCATCCAACCAACCGAGGCGTGGGCGCGGCGATCGCGACGGGCTACCGGCACGCCTTCGAGGCGGGGGCGGACGTCGCGGTCGTCATGGCCGGGGACGCCCAAATGGACCCCGACGATCTGCCGCGGTTGCTCCAAGCGATGGGACAAGGCGCTGGCTACGCCAAGGGCGATCGCCTCAGCTGGCCCGAAGCGCGCAAGCGGATGCCCTGGACGCGCTGGCTCGGCAACCACATCCTCGCGGCGCTCACGCGATGGGCGACAGGCCTCGATGTCCGGGACTCGCAGTGCGGCTACACAGCGCTGAGCCGGGAGGCCGCTTCGCTCCTCGACCTCGAGTCGATCTGGCCGCGCTACGGCTACCCCAACGACCTGCTCGGAGCCATGGCGACTGCGGGCGTCACGGTCCAAGAGGTCCCGGTGCGTCCCGTCTACCGAGACGAAGAGAGCGGCGTGGGCTGGCGCGACGCCGTGATCGTCATCCCGGCGCTGCTGGCTCGGGTGGCGTGGCGGCGGTGGCGCAGCGAGAACCACAACGCGGTGCGCGCGCTGCCTTCGTCGCGCTGATGGGGACCATGCCGCTGCGCATCGGCGTGCTGACGACCGGCTATCCCCGTTTCGAGGGAGACGTGGCCGGAAGCTTCGTGGACGCCATGGTCCGAGGCCTCCGGCGCCGAGGCCACGAAGTGGACGTCCTGGCCCCCGCCGATCGCGCGGGTGAGCCGCCGCCCGGCGTGCACTGGGTGCGCTATGGCTGGCCGCCATCGACGCAGCGCACCTTCTACGGCGCGGGCGTCCCCGACAACGTCCGCGACCCCCGGAGCTGGCCCGGCCTGGCGACGTTTCCGATCGCGCTCCGCCGCCACGCGCTTCAGCGCTCCGCCGCCTGGGACGCGGTCATCAGTCACTTCGGGCTGCCGTGTGGGTGGGTCGGCGCCTCACTGCGCAAGGCGCGCCACCTGGTCGTCTGGCACTCGGCGGACGTGTTCGTCGCCCGCCACCTACCACGGGCGATACGCCGACCGCTGCTGCGCCAGGGAGTGCATTGGTTCGTCCTCGACGAACATCGACGCAGCCTCGCGGAGCCCGAGACGGACGCCGTCGTCTGCCCCATGGGCGCCGAGGTCCGCCACGTGAACCGCGCGTCAGCCCGCCGAGAGCTCGGGTTGACCCGGCACACCGTGCTGGTGCTCGGCCGCCTCGTCCCCATCAAGGCTGTCGACCGTGTCATCGACGCCCTCGCCGGCACCGAAACGACGCTCCTCGTCGCAGGGGACGGCCCCGAGCGCCCTGCCCTCGAACGTCGCGCCCGCCGCAGGAGGATCGACGCGCGCTTCCTGGGCTGGGTGCGCGAGCCCCTCAAGTCCGCCCTTCTGCACGCCGCCGATGTCCTCGCTCAGACCTCGCGCCCGCTACCCTCCGGACGCCGCGAAGGGGCCCCGGTCGTCGTGATGGAGGCGCGGGCGGCCGGGCTGCCGGTCGTGAGCGACCCGGCGGCGCTCTGCCGACCACGGCCGCGGATCCGCGCGCCCTATGTCTCCAGCGACGACGTCGCCGAGCTGGCCGAGTCGATCCTCTACGGCCGAACCCGACGGGTCCCCGGCGGGGGCGTGTAACGGAACCGAGCGTCGTCGACGTTCGCGTTGAACCGAGGGTTGCGGAAGTCGAAGCGGTTGCGGTTGCCCGCCGAGTCGATGATCAGGACGCGCTGGATATAACCCGCGCGCTGGTTTCCTTCGCCGACGAGGCGCACGAAGAAGAGCACCCGGTCGTAGTGCGTCGTCGGACGCCGCGGCCGCAGCTCGAGGACGTAACCGCCCTGAAACCCCTGCCGCCGCGGATCGAGCAGACGCATCCGAAAGTCGCGTTCGAGCCGGCCGGTCCCGGTGAGGAAGCTGAAAGCGAGCGGGAGCTGGTCGTCGCTCACGGGACGCTCGATCATCTGGCCATGGCGCTCCCCTTCGTCGGGGGGCTGGTAGATGAGCAGCCGCTCCCCGTCCGAGACGAAGACCTGCCCGTTCGGCTCGTCGTAATCCCAGCGCATCTTGCCGGGCTTCTTGAACACGACCGTGCCATGAGCGCGCGTCGTCCGGTCATAGACCTTCGTGTACTGGCTCTGGCGGAACTCGGCCTGAAACGAGGTCGTCTGGTCGTAGAAGGACTGCACGAGGGAGCCGACCTCGCGAGCGCTCATGGGGGCGGGCTCCTGCGCAGAAACGACCAGTGCGGCCCCGAACGCGGAGAGGACAGCGAGGGTGGCGGGTTTGTGCATGTGCTGTTGAAACGAAGGGCGCGGCGACCCTATTCAGCGCAGCCGCCGAACGCAAGGGACGAACCCACGAAGGAAGCTCGAGTACGAACCGTCAAGGCCACCGAACGCAAGGGACGAACCCACGAAGGAAGCTCGAGTACGCACCGTCAAGGCCACCGACCGGCGAGAGTGAGTCGCCTCACGTGACCCAGGCGGGGGCGTGCGCAGGTTGAGGGGTATGTTCGCCACCCCACCGATGACCCGCGTCGTCCGAAACGTGCTCGTCGCCCTCGCCGCGGCCGTGCTCGTCTCGATCCTCGGCGAGCGGCTCTTCGGCCGCCCCGTCTTCGCCCTCCTCGCGCTGTCGAGCCGAGCCGGGCTGCACACGCTCTGGCAGCTCGTCACCCATCCCTTCGCCGTCCCCGTCTCGGGCGGCGGGGTGATCCAGGCGATCCTCGGCGGCTTGTTTTTCTACTGGATGGGCGCCCCCCTCGAGCTGCGAATCGGTTCCCGGCGCTTCGCCCTGCTCCTGGGCGCCATGACCGTCGCTTCGGGCGTGGCGGGTCTTGCGATTGGCTGGCTGCTAGGCCCCTGGTCCTCCGCGGCGGTCGTCGCCTACGGCCTGAGCCCCATCCTGCTGGGCACCCTCGTGGCGCTGGCGCTCAGCTACCCTCCCCACGCGCTGCTGCGGCCTTTTGGACTGTTTGCGGTGCGCCGCAACGCGCTGATCGCAGGCTTCGTCGGCCTGGCGGTACTGCTCGACCTCGCGGACGGGCGCCTCGTGGCGCTCTTTGGCGACCTCAGCGCCGCCGGTGTCGCGGCCCTCTTCATGCGCAACCGGCAGGCACCAGCCTACCGGGTTCGGCCCCCCGCGCCCTCTCAGCCGGCCCAGTATTGGCGCGGCCGGAAGCTCTAACCGTCCGGCCAGGGCCAACCGTGCTGGCTCGGCGCCTTCGGGAGGAGGCCGTGCGTGATGCCCACGCGAGGAAGTCGTGAAGATTCATGAGGCGCGATGCGCCGCAGGGCGTGCTCCAGGCGCAGAGGTCTTGGGCGACTGCTTCGTGCGCGCCCCCCCGATGGAGGAGCCGCCGATGAACGCGGGGAGCGGCGGCCAACCTCGGTTGATCCCCCCTGGGGCTCTGTGTACCGTGAGGAGGTCTCGCGTAGACCCTCTTAGCCGAGCTTGACGAACCGTAGCAGCGCCGGCCGCGGAGCCGGTGAGAGGAGGTAGCCGATGGCTCGCCAGCGTCGTTCTTCACAACCAGAGATCATGCTCGAGCGGCTTCGCAAGAAGCACGCGAAGCTCGACGCCAAGGTAGAAGAGCTCTCGGGACGCCCCTTCCTCACTCCAGCCGAACAGATGGAGGCCCAGCGGCTCAAGAAGCAGAAGCTTGCGATGAAGGATCAGATCCTACGCTTGCAGGGCTGAGTTCAGCGCGCGCTGCGCCTCACCACGAGAGGGCGAACCAGGGGGTTCGCCCTTTGCAGTTCGCCCTTTGCAATTGGCTCGCCCCTCCGAAGACGCTCTCGTTACTCCGCCTGCGGCGCCCTCGGCGGGTCCTCCGACTCGCCGCCAGAGGTGCCCCGTGCGACGTAGGTCGCGGTCGTGGGCGTCAGTTCTTCGAGGGTCCCTTCGAGGTTGCTGCGCCAGGCGTCACGAAGCCCAACTCCCCGCTCGCCCGCCACCTCCCTCGCCAGGGCGAGGTAGTAGAGCGCCTCGGTGCGGCGTCCAAGTCGGTAGGCAGTCATGCCCCGGAGATAGTAGAAGCGGGCCCGCATCTCGACGTCCATGTCCGGGAGCTGCGGCTCGAGATCCTCGAGCCAGACGAGCGCGCGCTCATACTCGGCGCGTTCGTAGCTTGCCTCCGCACGGCCGAGGTCTTCGCGCAGGGCCGCGCAGCCGAGCAGAAGGGACAGAGAGATCAGGGGGGCGCAGAGAGATCGCATTGCGGTGAGAATACACCACAGCACATCTCAAGAACGTCGCCGATCGATCCGTAGACTGGACGGGACCGCTGGCGCATCCGCAAGCCGAGGGAATGCCGAGCATTGTCGAGGGGAGAGGATGCCGTAGCAGGCCGCACCGCGGCGAGGGGTTTCGAGATGGGTGGAATCTACGTCGCTCCGCCGACGTTCCCACACCGTGACGCCAGCGCATTCGAACGCAGAGACGAAAACCGCCCTCGGCGCTGGTCCGAGGGCGGTTCGAAAAACATGGCCGGCGGCGCCGAAACCGCGCCGGCCCCTCAAGCAATGTTACACTAAGACCCTATCTTCATCCCTGACAGGTCGGTCGAACCAAAAAAGACGAAGGATCTAAGGAAGATAGGCGAAGCAAAGAGCCTCAAGCCAAGCTTTTTTCGGGTGTCTCCGAACCCATGCCGGGCAAGCATCCTTCGGAGGCAATCAAGCGACGCTCTGGCTAAAGCAAGGCTGGTGCCAGCTCGGCCCGCCTGCGCTACCGGCGCCTCTGGCACTGAATTGCTCGGGAAATACGGAGAGATGGCCACTTCCGTGGCCGGCTCCTGGGGTGTTCGGCAACGCTCGACTACGACATTCATGTCATGGCGCGAGCGAGCCATGCCGCTCCGCCTCGTACTCACGGTGATGGATCGCGGTGGCGAAGGGGGTGCGCGCGCCTGGGTGGTGCTCCGGGCCCTGAGGCGCGCGGAGAGGTCTTGGGCTACCGGCGCGCGAGGGCGACCTGGCGACCGAGGGCCACGGCGCCCAGGGCGACCCAAACGAGAGCCGGGCCCGCGAACCAGCCCCCAAAGGCCGCCGTGGGCCACAACGCCTCGACGCCCGCGAACCCTGCGACGCCGAAGCAGGCGCCGGCGAGCCAAGGGCGCAACTTCGCCACGCCATAGAGCAACCCGACCGACAGCAGCGGGAGCCCCAGCAGGAGCCCCAAGCCCCAGCCGCCCAGGGTTCCCAAGGGCGCCAGCGGTGCGCCAGGAGCCGAGAGCCCAACCAACTCCCATGGAAGCGCCGTCAGGGCGCCGCTGAGCACGCCGGCGGCGAGGAGGGCGGGCGTGGCCGGAACCCCAAGGCGGCGGCGGCGGCGCAGCCCCAACAGCACCAAGCCCCCAAGCGCCAGCGCCAAGGCCCCGCGGCCGAGGCCGACATCCCGGGTCGCGGCGCGGAGCGCACGGTCGGCCTGAACGAGGCCCGCACCGAAGCGGTGGCGGTCGCGCTTGTCCTTGGCGGTCTCTTCGAGGATGCGCTCGATGGCCGCCGGGTCGCTCACTCCGCTGGCCTTCAGAAGGGCCGCCACACCGGCGACGTGGGGCGCGGCCATCGAGGTGCCCTGAAACGCCAGGTAGTCGTGCCGCGATGGATCGCCTCGCAGCAAGGTGTTCTGGAGCACACCGTCCGGGAGTCCATCGCCGTTTTGGTCCACCCGCAAGTCGCCTCCGGGCGCGACGAGGTCAAGGTCTCGGCCGTAGGACGAGTAGAAGCTGAGCGACTCGTCGTAACGGACCGCACCGACGCCGATGGCAAATCGGTCGGCGCCCGGATACTGGACGCGGCCGCGACCGGTGTTGCCGGCGGCTGCGACCACCACGACCCCTTTGCGGTGAGCGTACGCGATGGCGTTCGAGATGGCGCGTGAACGCGTCGACCCGCCCAGCGAGAGGTTGATCACGTCCGCGCCGTGGTCGGCGGCCCATCGAATGCCCGCGGCGACGTTCCCCCAGCTCCCTGCTCCCCGGCGATTCAAGACGCGGATGGGCATGATCGCCGCCTCCGGCGCGACGCCCGCGACCCCGACCCCGTTGTTCGTGGACTGGGCGATGGTCCCAGCGACATGGGTGCCGTGCCCATGCTCGTCGAGGGGGCGGTCGTCCCCGTCGACGAAGTCGCGTCCGGGCACGAAGCGAGTGGCCGCAAGGTCCGGCGCCTGCTTGAAGCGACCCACGGTGCGGTACGCGACCCCGGTGTCGACGACTGCAACGACCACGCCCCGACCGCGACTGCGTAGCCACGCCTTCGGCATCTCGATCTGATCGAGGTGCCATTGGTGCTTGTAGTACGGATCGTTCGGCCGGTAGCTGCCGCGCGCCGCCTCCGGGGCGTCCGGCGCGTCCGCTTCGGCCTGGGCGTAGCTGTCGGCCTCCGGGAGACGCCACTGCCGCTCGAGCTCGACAGCCTCGACGAAGGCATGACCGCGAAGTGCGCGAAGCACGTCGCCTACCTCGCTGGGAGGCACCTCGAGCGCATAGAGCTCGGCCGCGTCGCTCAGAATCGTCCCCATCGCGTCGTCCCCCGCCGGCCAGGGGAGCGGCGCGACGGCGTCGTGAATCAGCTCCTCGATGCGATCGCGTTCCGTCGCGGACGTGTCGTCGTCCAGGTCCACGAGCACCCTGCCGGTGGTGGGGTCGGCGCCGTGCACGGCAGCCTCCTGGGCGCGCTTGGGCTCGGGCTTCCGAACGCGCACCGAAGCCACGAGGGCGACGCTGAGCGCCGCGAGGAGGGCGACGGAACGACTCCAGGACATGCTCCCAAGTTAGGGCAACGCCTCCGTCGCCGCCACAACCGGGCGCAACGGCGGCGTCGAGCCCCCCGCGCCGCATCGAACACGAGCTCGAACGCGCGCTGCAGCACCTCTCAAGACGAGAGCCCATCTCAACCCCCCTCGTCGCCACTTCATGGCCTGGCGTGCTCTGCCTCCGTCCTCTCTCCTCGACGAGACTCGGCGTCCCTCGTCGTCGCCGCAGCATGCGGTCGCACCCGGTCCACGGATCGACCGACGATGGCATGTTGAGATGCGCTTTAGAGCGTTGGGCGGATGATGCGGTAGGTCCGCGTGACATCGTGGCCCCCCACGCGCCCGGCCCGGGGAGGCCCCCACCCCGCGTGGGAGATCGTCTCCGCGTAGCCTCGGGCACGGTCTCGCCAACGAACGAACAACACGCTGTGGGTGCCGACCGGCGTCCGGTTCGGGTCGGTGACGATGTACAGCCAGTCGCCGGGACGGATGCGATCGAGGTCGGCGTAGGGTCCGTCGCGCCCCGCGCGGTAGACGATGGTGCGTTTTCGCCAGCCGCCGTGACCGGCCCGCTCGAAGACCTCCGAGAGATAGCGGTAGCAGGAGCCCTGGATCGTCTCTCCCGAGGCGATCATCCGCCGCGCGACGAGGAGCGTGTGCTGACCGGGATCGGGGTGGAGTCGTGGCACCGGAGGAGCGACTGCCCGCGGACGGATGGCCCGCCGCCGCCTGGTCGGTGGCGTCGGCCGCGCATCACGTGGCGCTGCGTTCGGGTCCAAGAGGGTGAAGGGGCCGATCCGCACGCCGTCGTCGAGGACGATGTCGCGGGCGTTCGACTCCGCGATGGCGGCCAGGCGGTCACGCTCCTCGAGGCGGCCGAGTGCGGCGACGAGATCGCGGTCGTCCAGCAGGACAAGCTCGGCCAGGTCGGGGGGATCAACCCCTTCGGGTATCGGCTGCGCTCGCGGCTCCGACGAGGCGGATGGGCTCGGCTCGGGAGCCGACAGGGGGAGCTCCGGCGGAGAAGAGGGCGCAGTGGCCGCCGTCGTCCCTTGGGTGCGCTCCGCCTGAGCGCTAGCGAAGAGGAGCCCGCCCATCGCGGCACCGAGGATCGCGGCCAGCAGGAACAGGCGGGCTCCATCCACGTTCTGCAACTAAGCAATCCACGTACCACCACCCTTGGAGGGCGCGGGCGCAACCGGTGAGACGAAATGAACCCCC
>JALVDI010000029.1 GCA_027009115.1 Polyangiaceae bacterium
CTCGAGGTCGAGGGCCAAGAATCGAGTGACGATGGCGTCGATGCGTCCGTGCAGCTCGACTCCCTCGACGGCGCCGCGCACCTGGTTGGCCACCAGCTTCATGCGGTCGACGGAGGCGCGCCGGTGCAGCACCTTCGCCATCGCGTAGGCGTCGCGCATCGACGTCGGGTCCGGTGTCGTCACCAGGAGGATCTCGTCGGCGGCGCTGGCGAAGTACACCGAGTTGCTGCCGATGCCCGCGCCGGTGTCGATGAGAAGGACGTCGTAGTCTTCGGCCGCCCGGTGCACGGCTTGGATGAGCCGTGAGCGCTCGGACGGGTCCAGGTTTGCCATGTCGTAGCGGCCCGGACAGGCGGGGAGCAGCCGAAGGCCCATCGGGCCCGGCACGGCGACGTCCTCGACCTGGGCCCGTCCTTCGAGCACGGTTCGTAGGTCCGCCTTCGGCTGGAGACCGAGGGCGAGGTCGAGGCTCGCCAGGCCGAGGTCGGCGTCCAGCATCAGCACCTGGAGTCCCCGCGCGGCGAGCGCGACGCCGACGTTCGCAGCGATCTGGGTCTTGCCGACGCCACCTTTGCCGCTGGTGACCGCCAGGGTCCATGCGGGGCCCTGGAACATGCGGCGGCGGAGCGGGACGACGCTGCTTTCTTCGCGTCGCGCGCGGAGACCGGCGGCCTGGTCTGGAGTTCGGATCACGCGAACACCCCTTCTCCGCAGAGGAGCCCTGCCAGACGAACTGCGGACGCGACCTCGATGTCCTCGGGCACACGCTGGCCGGTGGTGAAGTAGCTGTAGGGGATGCCCGCGTGGACCTGCGCGGCGATGATCGATCCGTGGTAGACAGCCTCGTCGACCTTGGTCGCGATGAGCCGGCGAGGTCGCAGCGCGTCGCCGTGGAGCTCGACGATGGCGCGGAGCTCGACGTCGCCGACGTTCGCTGGAAGGCAGAGATGCGCTTCGATGGGCTCGCCGGCATGCCGAAGAACCTGCCCGGTGATCCCGAGCGCATCGCGATCCCGTGGCGAGCGTCCCGCCGTGTCGATGAGTACGAGCTCAGCGTCGGCGAAGCGCCGGAGCGCGTCGCGGAGAGAGTCGCCGTCGCTGGCCGACTCCATCGGGATGCCGATGAGGTCCGCGTAGCGTTGGAGCTGCTCGGCGCCCGCGATTCGGTACTGGTCGAGGCAGATGAGCGCCACACGGCGACGGTCGATCAGCGCCGCGTGGGCGGCGATCTTGGCGAGGGTGGTGGTCTTGCCCGCGCCCGTCGGCCCCACGAATGCCGCTACCCGCGTCGCCTCGGCGATGGGGCCGGCGAAGATCATCTCTTCTTCGAGGACGTGTCCGAGGGCCCCCCGAGCCTGGGCGAGGGTCGCGGGGACGCCGCCGTGGGCGTCTCGCAGCGCCAGCGCCAGAGTGACGGCCGCTCCTCGGGGCACGCCCATGCGTTCCAAGCGCCGCTCGAGCAGGGCGGTCCCCTGCGACTCGGCGTCGTGGCGGGCGGCGCGGATCTCCACGCCTCCACCGACCTTCCGCGACGAAAGAATGAGGGCGTCCGGGCCGAGCTCTTCACGGACGCGAGCGAGCGCTGTCTCGAAGCCCGTTGCTCGGAACGTCTGCTGTTGCATTCTCTCTACCTCCTCAACCCGTGACGACCCCAAGGGTCCGAACCGTCGTGTTGGCGTCGATCTCTCGGAACGAGAGGACCGACAGACCCGGAACCCGTCGCGTCAGGAACTCGGCGACGCGTCGCCGGATGTCCGGTGCACAGAGCACCAGGGGCGGCGTGGTGACTCGCGCGAAGTTGCGAGCCGCTTGGTCCAAGGAAGAAAGCAACCGCTGTGCCGACGCCGCGTCCGGTCCGCCGCTGCGAAAGACCTGTTCGGCGTGCGGGTCGAGCACGAGAGCGGCGACCTGACCTTGGTCGTCCTTGAAGCGGGACGTGATGTGTCGCGCGAGGCGCTGGCGGACCCGCTCGGTCAGATCGAGGGGGTCTTTGATCTCCCGCGCGTGATCGCACAAGGCTTCGAAAATCGTGCGCAAATCGCGGATGCTGACCCCTTCCGCCAGGAGGTTGCGCAGCACCTTGACGACCTCGCCCATGGGCAAGAGGTTCGGGATGAGCTCGTCGACGAGCTTGGGATGCTGCTCGGCGAAGAGGTCGAGAAGCTCCTGTGCTTCGCTCCGCCCGAGGAGCTCGGGTGCCAAGGAACGGAGCATCTCCGTCAGATGTGTGGCGGCGACCGTCGCAGGATCGACGACCGTGTAGCCGAGCGCCTCGGCGCGGTCGCGGACCGAGTCGCGGACCCACTTGGCGGGCAGCCCGAACGCAGGCTCGCGGACCTCTTCGCCCTCGAGCTCCGGCAGCGCGCCGGTTGGATCCATCACGAGGTGCCGCCCCATGCGCACTCGCCCCGAGCCGACCTCGTTGCCGCTGAGCAGGAGGCGATAGGTCGACGATTCGAGGCGAAGGTTGTCGCGGATGTGGATGGACGGGACGATGATTCCGAGCTCCGTCGCGAGGTTGCGGCGGATGGCGCCGATGCGTTCCACCAGGTCGCCACCCTTCGCGGCGTCCACGAGGGAGACGAGGTCGAAGCCCACCTCCAGCTCGAGCAGATCGAGGGGAAGCACCTCCTTGATGCGATCCCGATCCGCCGCCGCGGGGTCTTGCTCCGCCTCCCCGGAGGCGTTTTGCGCCAGCGGTTCGCCCTCGGCTGTGAGCTCCGGCGCCGAGCGTGCGGCCCAGGCGAGGGCGCCGCCGAGGAGCGCGAAGGGCAGCAAGGGCATTCCGGGCAGCACGCCCAGACATCCGAGCACCGCCGCGGTCATGTAGAGTGCGCTCCGGTGCCGCCCGAGCTGCTCGACGAGGGCAGGGGCGAGGGCGGCGCCCGCAGCCGCGCGGGTGACGACGACGCCCGCAGCCGTCGAGACGAGGAGCGCGGGGATCTGGGAGGCGAGGCCATCGCCGACGGTCAGCACGGTGTAGGTCGCCGCCGCTTCGGAGGCGTCCAGGCCTTGCTGGGCCACGCCGACGATGAAGCCCACGACGATGTTGATGCCGGTCATCATCAGGCCGGCGATGGCGTCGCCGCGCACGAACTTCGACGCGCCGTCCATGGCGCCGAAGAAGTCGGCCTCGCGCTCGATCTCGCGCCGGCGCTTCTTGGCCTGCTCTTGAGTGATCGCCCCCGACGCGAGGTCCGCGTCGATCGACATCTGCTTGCCGGGAAGGGCGTCGAGGGTGAACCGTGCGCTCACCTCGGCGACCCGCCCGGCGCCCTTGGTGATGACGACGAAGTTGATGATCACCAGCAGGATGAAGACGGCGCCACCGACGACGAAATTGCCGCCGACGATGAACTCGCCGAAGGCGCGGATGACGTCGCCCGCGGCGTCGGAGCCACGGCCTCCGTCCAGGAGGATCAGCCGGGTCGAGGCGACGTTGAGGGCGAGCCGCAGCAGCGTCGTGAACAGGAGGATCGTGGGGAAGCTCGACAAGTCGAGGGGCTTCTCCATGTGGATGGAGACGAGCAGCAGACCCACGGAGAGCGCGATGGACGTCGCCAAGAAGACGTCCAGGGTGCCCGCCGAGAGAGGCACGATCATCAAGAAGACGATGCCCACCAGCAGCAGGGGAACGCCCGACGCGAGGCGCTTGGCCGCTGTGCTGGAGCCGGGGAGGGCCGCGCTCACGAATCCGCTCCGAGGCGGAGCACGTGGGCGATGACCTCGGCAGCCGCGCCGTAGTGCTCGACGGGGATGGGTTGCCCGGGCTCGGCGTCGCGGTAGAGCGCGCGGGCGAAGGGGCGGTTTTCGACGATGGGGATGCCGAGACGGCGCGCCTGGGCGCGCATCTTCAGGGCGACCTCGTCCACGGCCTTGGCCACGGTCATGGGCGCGGCGTCCTCGCCTGGGACGTAGCGAAGGGCGACGGTGACGTGCGTCGGGTTGCAGACCAGGACCGTCGCCTTCGACACGTCCTGCACGGCGCGACGCTCGGCGAGCTCACGGGCGCGGCGTCGGCGTCGAGCCTTGAGGTGCGGGTCGCCCTCGGACTCCCTGTGCTCCTCCTTGAGCTCTTGCTTGGACATCTTGCTGTCCTCGCTGAACTTCCGGTGGGCCAGCCAGAAGTCGAAGGCGGCGACCAGGACAAAGGCGAGACCTCCGTAGAGGGCGACCCGGGTTGCAGCGCTGGCCACGGTGCGGGCGGCCACGAGGGGCGCCGAGGCGGGAAGATCCACGATCGCCGGCAGCGCCTCGTCGAGGACCCTCCAGACGACCGTGCCGATGGCGACGACTTTGACGAGCTGCTTGAGGATCTCGAGCGCCGAGTCCTTCGAGGGCAGGAGTGTCTTGAGGCGCGGCAGCGGGTCGAGGCGATCCCACTTGATCGCCAGGAGCTCGAAATTGACGCGCCCGCGCGTTTGAGCGACGCCGGCGGCGGCGGCGGCGACCATGGCCACGCCCACGACGGGGAAGACCACCCCCACCAACACCCGCAGGAGCGCGCCGAGGGCGGCCAGGGGCGTCTCCTGGAGGGTGAGCAGACGTCTGGAGAAGCCGGCGATGTCCCGCAGCGCGCCGCCGCCGAGCAGCGCGAAGGCCGCCGTGGAGCTCGCCAGCACCGCCGCCGCGCCGATGTCCGCGCTCTTGGCGATCTTGCCTTCTTTGGCGAGCTTCTCCTTGCGCCGTGGGGTGGCCTCCTCGGTCTTCTGGGATCGGTCCTCCGCCATCTCAGCGGATCCCCAGGGCAGCGCTCAGCGCGGCTGGCAGATCGTGGATCTCTTGGGCGATGGCCGGGGCCAACGCCGGCGCTGCGGCGAAGAGGGTCAGCACGCCCGCGCTCACCGCGACGGCGAACGAGAGCGAGAAGAGGTGGACCTTCGGTGCGGCCCGCGACACGAGAGCGAGGCCGAGCTGTACCAGGAACATCGTGCCCACCACGGGGGCAGCGATTCGCAAGCCTTGTGCCACCATCTCTGCACCGATGCGGAGCACGCCCTCGTGGTCGACCGCGGCCAGTGCCCGACCGGGGGGCGCGAAGTCGAGGCTGCGGGCGAGCGCGGCGAGCACGGCGTGGTGGCCCTGGAGCACGAAGAAGAGGAGCACCGCGAAGGAGCCGAGCAGGCGTGCCGGGGGCGAATTGGACTCGCCGAAGGTCGGGTCCACCGACTGTGCGAAGGCCAGGCCTGCGCTGAAGCCGACGAAGGCTCCGGCGGCTTCGACCGCCGCGATGGTGACGCGGACCGTCAGGCCGATGACGGAACCGACGAGGACCTCGCCGAGACTGGCGTAGGCGAGCCAATAGGGATCGATGGACATGTTTTGGGCGAGCTCCGGGCGCGGCAGGCAGAGCGCGACACCCAGCAAGAAGCCCAGGACGGCGCGGCTCTGCACTGGCGCGCCGCTGCCGAAGGGGGAGGGCATCGCCGCGAACGCCACGCCGATCCGAAGGCTGACGAGCATGACGAGCGGCGCGAGCGGCAGCATCGGATCGATGAGAGCGGAGAGCGCCTGAAACACCTCGACGCGGCACTGCAAGGGGCGGTCCCAGCGACCGCGGCCCGGGTCCCGTCGAGTCTTTGGCGCCTCGCGCGTCGATCGTCAGAGACGCGACGGGAGGCGTCGGTTGCCGGTCGCGCGACTCCTCCCTTGCAGGCGTCCGTGCGTGGTCGCGTGAGGCTCGCTGGGCTCGGTGGATCCCGCGGCTTGCGCGCATCGACGGGGCCGCGGAGCGCTGCCTGAGGGATCGGTGGCACGCCTCCTGCTGATGTCCTGGGACA
>JALVDI010000030.1 GCA_027009115.1 Polyangiaceae bacterium
AGCTGACGTCGACGCTCAAGCCGGCGTGCTGCCCGATCCAAACATGGGGACGAAGATCGACCGCGCCTTCCGCGAGCCGCGTACGTTCGAAAAGGCTCGGGTCGGCGTCTCGAAAGTTACGGTAGTAGGCTCCGACCATGAGCCCGAACGGCCCGGTCTCGTAGTTGCCGCTCAAGGCCAGGAGGATCTCCCGGGCGTGGGCCGTGTCCTGCACGCGGCCCTCCCGAAACGGGACGCCGAGGGGGTTGTAGGCGCCGAGCCCCCGCGCCCATTTGAAGAAGAGGTTGACGAAGGCGTGGCGCTCGACCATCCACGCGCCGACTTGTCCCCCGACGACGTAGCCTCCGTCCCGGGGCAGGCGCTCACTCACGCCCACCTCGATCTCCCGACGCCCCTCGGGGAGAAAGTGCCCCTCTCCGTACAAGATGAACTTCATGCCCGTGGAAGCGCCGCGGCCAAAGGGGTACGCCGTCGCCTTCAGGCCGAGGGTGGTGCGCGGACGGTCGAGAACGACGACGTCCTCCGGCAGGAAGCCGTCGACCGGAATCGCGCCATCCACCTGGCGGTGGAATGGGTCGTCGAGACGCGTGAGCCCGACGACGGTCGCCACGTCGAGGCTGGGCCCCCCGCTGGCGTCCCAGCGAGAAGTCGCACCGCCACCAAGCGCGTTGATGTTGTCGAGGGGCCAGAAGTTCAAGAGGTAGACGTCGTCGCCGCGCCACATCCGTGAGCCTGCCCAGAGCTCCAGACCGTCCAAGAGGGCGTTGTCGACGGCGGCGTAAAGGTTGCGGACCGCGATGCTCTCGTCGAAGGAGCCGTCGAGGTGAAAGAAGGGACCGCCGAACGCGACGGTCGCCACGACCCGGCTGCGCAGGCCGCTCGACCAGGCGTCGTTGCGGCGCAGCTCGACCTCCATGTAGACGTCCTCGTCGACCCGCGGCCCGAAGGCGACGATGTTCGTGGAGCGCCCGAGCCCGCCGTCCAGGTTGCTCGCAGCCACCAAGCGCCCGTAAGAGCCGAAGGAGAACCCTGACTCCCTCGACCCGCCGTCCTCGTCCTCGTCGTCTCTGGCCTCGCCAGTGGGACCTGGACCCGCGCCCTGCGGAGCCCTCTCCTGCGATGCGGCTTCCGTCTCCCCTGCAGATGGGATCTCCACAGAGGTCCGGGCCACGCCCGCCACCTGGGACGTAGGGCCTGCACGCGCTGGCTCCGCGAGCGGCGCCTCGTCGGCCTGGGGTGCCTCAGCGAGCTGTGCTTCGTGTGCCTGCGCTGCCTCCTGGGCGCGCCCATTCCCGGCGAGGACGAGGCAAGCGAGCGCCCCAAGAGTAACCCCAACGCGAGTCACGGCACCCCACCCTACCCGAATCGCTCCCCCAGTAAAGCGCCCGCCGGACTCACCCCGAGCCCTCCCCTGGCCCCGCGCACTCAGCCGCGGCGCCCCAGCCGAACCCAAAGGCGCTTGAGCGGAGGCTCCTTCCCAACGGCCGCGGGAAAGTCGGGAGGGTGGGGCAGCTCCTTGAGCTGGCGCAGGTCCACCTGCGCGCGCCGCGCCGCCTCGTGCACGTGGCGCCGAAACGCCCGGACCGACATCCGGCCGTCGTTGCTCGAAAGCAAGAGCTCGGCGCCCGGCGCAGCCACGGAGAACATTTGCACGGCCAAGGCGACCCAGTCGCTCCCAGACGTCCAGCGCCGCTTCTTCACCCGCGAGTAGGTCGGTGGATCGGCGATGAGGAGCTCGAAGCGGTCGCCTCGCCGCTGCATGATGCGGAGCGCGTCGAAGCAGTCGTGGCGCCAGACCTCGTGGCTCCCCAGCCCGAGCGCCCGGAAGGTCCCTTCGGCGCGGCGCAGCGCCGGTGCCGAGGCGTCGACGCTGGCGACCCGCGTCGCGCCGCCGAGCGCCGCCGCTACCGAGAAGGCGCCCGTATAAGCAAAGAGGTTGAGCACTGCGCGGCCCTCGGCGGCCGCTCGCACCCGGGCCCGTGCGTCCCGCTGGTCGAGGAAGAGACCCGTGCTGAGCCCATCGCCGAGCGCGACGGGCAGCGGCACGCCCTCCTCGAAGACCCAGAGAGGGTCGGCTGCCGCGTGACCCCGCAGAGGTTGGGACGGTGCAACCTCGCAGCGCCGCGGGTCCACCAACACGTTCGCCTGCCGGGGGCGCCGCTTCACGTAGATACCCGCGAAGCCGAGAGCGTCCAGGGCATCCAGGATCGCCTCCTCGTGGGGCACGGCCGCGTCGTAGAGGTGCGCCACCAAGTGCTCCCCATAGACGTCCACCGCGAGGCCGTCCGCTCCATCGCCGGGACCGTTGAAGAGCCGGAAGCACGTCGTCGGCGCCGAGCGCTCGGCCGCCCTTCCCAGCCACCAGCGGCGCTGCGCCGCAACCCGGAGCGCGTCGGTCAGAGCCGCTCGGTCGCCGAGAGTCGGGAGTGCTCCGCTCTCGAGCCAACGACGGAACGCCGCGGGCACGGGCGCCTCCCAGCGCCCTTCGCGCAGCTCCAGCCGGTGGCTGTGCAGCAGCAACCGCGGCGCCTCGGGGCCCCCGAAGCGCTCGTCGCCGGCCACCGGGCAGCCCACGCCGGCCAGGTGGGCCCGGATCTGATGGCGGCGTCCGGTCTCGAGGAGGACCCGCAAAAGGCTCCGATCGCCAACGCGCTCGAGAGGCTCGACACGCGACCGGGCCGGCTTGGAGTCGACGGGCCGATCCAGGATGCGCCCGCCTCCCCGCCACCGGTGAACGCACGCGAGGTATTCCTTGACGACGGTGCGCTCCTCGAACTGCCTCGCGAGCGAGGCCCGCCCCCGCTCGCTGAGGCTGTAGACCAGCACCCCAGAGGTGGCCGCGTCCAAACGCTGATGCACGCCGAGCCGCACCCCGAGGGCCCGCTCCAGACGCGCCGGAAGGTCGTCGGCGACCTCGGGCCGCGGCGCCATGCACGGCACCCCCGCGGGCTTGTTCACGACCAGCAGGTCGTCGTCCCGGTGCAGGACCCAGCCGGGGTCGATCTCGGGAAAGAGGCGCCGGCGCCGTGCAGCGAGGGCCCCCAAGGAACCCCCGGCGCCAGCGAGGCGCTCGCGGCTCAAGCGCCCTTCCGAAGGGCTTCGGGGATCAGCATCGATGGGCTCCCCGTGGAGAGCACCCAGAGCTGATGAGCGGCGCGGGTCGCGGCGATGTGCATCAGGTGCCGGGCCTCATCTTCCTCGGGGAAGTTCGCTGTGTTGGCCTCCACGAGCACGACGTAGTCGAACTCGAGACCCTTGACCTGCTTGACGTCGGTCACGTCGATACCGGGCCGGAAGGGGAAGTCCTGCTCAGCGATGCGCCGAAGGTTGGGCACCTCCGCACGCTGCAATCCCTGGAAGTACACATCCGCCTGCTCAGGATGCCTCGCGATCACGCACACGGACGCCAGAGGCTCGGCGCGCACGAGCTCGCGCAGCGCCTCAGCGAGCATGGCGACGGCCTCGCCGCTGGTGCCGAAGCGGAAGAGCTCGACCGGCGCGCCATGCCGCGTAGCCCTCCCTTCCACTTGGTTGCGCAGCGGACCCAGGACCTCCGTGGCGAACTCGAGGATCTCGAAGGTGGAACGGTAGCTCAGCCGCAACGGTTCGATTTCGACATGATCGAGATCGAGCTGGTGCAAGACGCTGCGCCAGTCCGAAAAGCCATTGTCGAGGTAGAGCTTCTGCGCGACATCGCCGGCGAGGGTCACGCTCTGCGCCTTCGACGCCGTGCCCAACACGACCGCCAGCTCGAGGGGGCTCAGATCCTGCGTTTCGTCGACGAACATGTGCTCGTAGCGGAGGCGATCACGCTTTCTCCTCAGCGGCCCTTCGAGACGCTGAACGAGCCGCAAGAGGATTGCGTCGTCCTCTCGGTCGAGGGTCGGCGCCTCGGACTCGTCCCGGCCGTCGACGCCCGTCACGGCGCCCTTCGAACGATCGCCGTCCCGGATCGCCTCCAGGCGCTCCTCCCGCGCGCTGGCCGCGGCCGGAATGCGCCGCGCACACCAGGCGTGCGCCCAGCCGATCTCCGTGGGCGTCAGCTCGTCTGGGGCGTGCTCGGCGAAAGCATCGAGCAGGCGCTGCTTGTCCGTCAGCAGCTCGGCCCACGCGCCGACGACATCCGCGGTCCGCTCCTCGGCCCGATCGAGCGCGCGCTCGATGGCGTGGCGCGTCTCGAGCTCGAGCGTCTTGCCTTCGTCGCTCTTCAACCACTGCCGGAGTGCTGCCGCCCGCTGCCCTGGCGCGTCCTTCTCCGTCGCCCGCCAGACCCGCAACGCCTTGCCGCCGCCCTCGAGCTTCTTGGCGGTCTCGAGGATCGTGTCTTCCACGGAGCGAGCGACTCCGTCGGCGTACTCCTCGATCAGCCGGAGCATGACCGGGTGCTTCTTGAGCCGCGTGACCACCGAGGGCGTGTCTTCGGCGTACTCCTTCGGCAGGTGCGGCACATGCTGGTCGCGCAGCTTCGCCGCCCAGCGCTCGTAGGTCATCACCGGCACGCCCTCGACCCCGAGGGCAGGCAGAACGCGGCCGATGTAGCGGACGAGCGCATCGTTGAAGACGACCACCAGCATCCGGTCGGGCCGGAAGCGCTTCGGGTCTTGGAACGCGAGGTATGCCAGGCGATGCAAACCGATGGTGGTCTTGCCGCTGCCGGCCCCCCCCTGGATGACCACGAGCCCGCTCGTCGGCTTCGTGATCAACTCGAACTGGACCGGGTCGATGAGCGCGGTGATCTCCGAGAGCGATTTGTCCTCGGTGATGTCCGCGTCCTCGTCACGGATCCCTAGCTGCCCAGGCTTGTGGTGCTTCTCCGGACGCATGGCGGCGCCCTGCCCGCCGGTCAGCCGCCCCGCGCTCGCGCCGGCCCGTCGCCAGCTCCCGTCGGCCTTGCGCACGAAGGTTCCTTGGGGCGCGCCGATGCGCCTGAGCCGCCCTTGGCCGATGGAGAGGGAGCGACGCACGAGCACCTCGCCCTCGACCTCGCGGTCCCCGAAGACCTCTTCGTAGTCGTCGCCCTCTTCGTAGCGATAGTAGATCCGGCTGACGGGGGCGTCGCGCCAATCGACGATGCGGACCCCGGTCTTCGGGTCGAGGTAGGTGCTGCGCCCGATGAGGACTTCTCGCTTGCGCTCGTTCTCTTCGAGGACGAGGCGCCCGAAATAGGGTGCGAGAGGATCGACCAGGCCCTCGGAGACCTTCGCGCGGCGCTGGGCCACCCCCTGGAGACGCTCCATCTCCTCGATGAGCGGCGGGACGTCCTCCAGGCGCGCCGTGCGGATCTGATCCCGGAGCGCCAGCAGCTCCGCGTCGTAGTCGACGAGCGGCACCCGGCGCCCGCCCCGCTTCTGCCGGAGGGTGCGGCGGACACGGCCGAGCACGCGCTCCTCTTCGGCGACGATACGCTCGAGCTCCTCGTCACGCCCGCCGGTGGGGCTATCCGTCGTGTCGGTCGTCGCCATGCCATCGCCCGCCATCCCTGGCCTCCCGCGCCGGAGCGGTCGCCTCCAGCGCAATCCCTGGAGCTAGCACTTTTCGGCGTGATGGCCAGAGCGCCCAGAACCGGAGGAGCCCGGCGCGCTCCGCGGGCGCGGCCACTCGTCGCCGGTGCACCGGCAGCCACGGATCGGGTAGCTTCTCGCTCATGAGCGACCCCAACGACCCCCTCCGCATCGGCGGCGGCAGCCCCCCGCTGGGACCGGAACCTTCCCTCGAAGAGGCCGAACGAGCGATGCGCGGCGGCAAAGG
>JALVDI010000031.1 GCA_027009115.1 Polyangiaceae bacterium
GCGACGCCCGCTACGTCGAGGTCCCGACAGCACGCCTGCGAACCGGCGAGGAGATCCTGGCGATCGAAGGGGAGGTCGTCGGTGTCGACGGCGTGGTCCAAGGCGGCGAGGCGAAGGTGCTGCTTCACCCCGGCGCCCAGCTCCCCGTGCGGCGAGTCACGGGGGACCCGGTCCTCGCAGGCGCCAAGGTCCTGGAGGGCGCGATCCGGCTCCTGTCCACACGCGTCGCGGACGAGCGCGCGCTCGCACGCGTCCGCCGCTTCGGGACCTCCGACCACAGCGGGGCGTCCGTGGCGCGCCTGGCGGAACAAACAGCCCGCGGCGGTGGAGTCCTGGCGCTGGCGTTCGCCGTGGGCGCGCTCGCACTCAGTGGCTCGCCCACCCTGGCCGGCCAGCTCTCGGCGGCCGCCGCCGTGCTCATCGCGGTCCCTCTCCTGTCGGCCCGGCGTTCTTCGGAGCTGCCGCTCGTGGCAGCGGCGGCGGCGGCGAGCGCGCGAGGCATCGTCTTTCACGACGCGCGCACCTTGGAGAACGCCGGCCGTGTGGTCACCGCCGCCCTTTGCACCAGCGGCACCATCACGGAAGGCCAACCCGAGGTGGTCGAGATCGACCTGGTGGGGGCAGGAGGCGAGGTCGACGCCGACGCCCTGCTGGCGCTGGTCGCGGGCGCCGAAGCAGTCTGCCAGGACCACCCCATCGCGCGGGCGCTTCGGCGACACGCCTCCGGTCGCGGCCTCACCCCAGTCAGGGTGCGACGACCGGTCCATCACCCAGGACGCGGCATCACGGCTCAGACCCCGCAGGGGCCACTCATCGTCGGCAACCGCGGGCTGCTCTTGAGCGAGGGGGTGTCCGTCGCCCTGGCGGACGCCACCGCCGCCCGAGCCGAAGAGCGGGGCTACACCGCGCTCTTGGTGAGCCTCGCAGGGCGCGTCCGCGCCGTCATCGCTCTAAGGGACGAGCTCCACGTCGGCTCACGCGCCGCCCTCCAGCGCCTGTTCGATCAGCACATCGAGGTCGTGCTGCTGAGCGGCGATCATCGCAGCACGGTCGAAGTCCTCGCTCGTCAGCTCGACGTCAGCCACGTGAAGGCAGAGCTCCTGCCCGAGGAGCGCGCGACGGAGGTCCGACGCCTGCGCGACTCCGGCGGCCTGGTCGCGGTCATCGGGCGCCGCGGTCACGACGACGCCGCGCTCGCGGCCGCCGACATCCCGGTCGTCCTCGGAGCAGCCGGCGCACCCGAAGGAGAACGCGCGATCGCCCTGGCCACGGACGACATCCGGGACGCCGCCTCCGCGCTGTGGATCGCCCGCGCCGCCCGTGAGAAGGCGCTGAGGGGAGTGCTCGTCTCCATCGGCGTCGGCGCTCCTCTCCTCGCCGGCGCGGCCCTTGGCTGGGTCCCGCCCGGGATCGCGGCGCTCTTCGCTCTCGCCATCGACGGCTTCGCCTTGCCGGTTGGCCCTCGACTCCTCAGGCGTATCGAGCTGCGTGTCCCGGCCCGATGAATCATGCTGCGCGAAGGCGCGGCCCTGCGAGGGAGAGGAAACGAATGAGCGACAAAGCCTGGGGCGGACGATTCGACGAACAGCTCAGCGACACCGCGCTTCGCTACAGCGCCAGCGTCGACATCGACAAGCGCCTCGCCGCGCAGGACATCCGAGGCTCCATCGCCCATGTCGAGATGCTTGCCTCCCGCGGCGTCGTAACCGACGACGAGGCCCGGGCCATCGTCGAAGGGCTGCAGGCCATCGCCATGGAGATCGCCCAGGGGACGCTGACGTGGGACGCCGCCCGCGAAGACGTCCACATGAACATCGAGGCGACGCTGACCGAACGGATCGGTCCAGTGGGAGGCAAGCTCCACACGGGCCGTAGCCGCAACGACCAGGTCGCGACGGATATGCGCCTGTGGACGCGCGAGGCGTGCGACCGTACCTGCGCGCGCATCGACCGTTTCCTTGCGGTGCTCGCGATCCGTGGACGCGGCGCTGTCGAAATCCTGATGCCGGGGTACACGCACCTGCAACGGGCTCAGCCCGTGCGCCTGGCACACCACCTGCTCGCGTGGGCGGAGATGCTCGACCGGGATCGGGGGCGGCTGGCCGACGCACGCCGCCGAATGAACGAGTGCCCCCTCGGCGCCGCAGCGCTCGCCGGAACGACGTTCCCTCTCGATCGCGCCATGACCGCGAGCGCCCTCGACTTCGACCGGCCCATGCGCAACAGCCTCGACGCCGTGGGCGACCGTGACTTCCTCGTCGAGGCAGTCGCCGCGCTCGCCAACTGCGCGGTGCACCTCAGCCGGATCGCCGAAGAGCTCGTTCTGTGGTCGAGCCAAGAGTTTGGCTTCGTCACCATGACCGATGCCTTCACCACGGGCAGTTCGATCATGCCTCAGAAGAAGAACCCGGACATGGCGGAGCTGGCGCGTGGAAAGACCGGTCGCGTCGTCGGTGACCTCGTGAGTCTCCTGGTGATGCTCAAGGGCCTGCCCCTCGCCTACAACCGCGACATGCAGGAAGACAAGGCGCCTGTCTTCGACGCCTTCGACACCGTGGAAGACACCCTCGACGTGCTCACGGGTTGCGTCGCGTCCGCGCGCTTCGAGGCGGACCGCATGCGCGCCGCCCTCCGCGAGGGCTTCCTCGACGCGACCGAGGTCGCCGACTGGTTGGCGGCGCGAGGCATCCCGTTTCGCGAAGCCCACCACATCACCGGGCGCCTCGTCAGCCGCTGCGTGCGCGAGGGGCTCGTGCTGGCGGAACTGCCCCTCGACGCCTGGCGCGAGGAGCACGAAGCCTTCGACGAGACGATCTTCGAAGCTCTCGACCTGGAGGCGGCCGTGGAGCGCCGCGACCTCCCCGGGGGGCCGGCGCGACGACGGGTTCGCGCCGCCCTCGACGAGCTGGTCTCGCGACTGGACGCCCGCGGTGTGCAGCTCGACGAGGTCGCTCGGAGCACCGGCGCCGAGGCGGCTCCGTGACCGCTCCGGATTCGCTCCGAGGGGGGCCGGCCCAGCTCCGCTACCGGGACGGGGAACTCTGGCTCGAAGACGTGCCCATCGCCGAAGTCGCCGATGCTGTCGACACTCCAACCTACGTCTACTCGGGCGGCGCCATCGACGACGCGTATGCAAGGGTCGCCGGCGCCATGGCGTCGATCACCGACCGAGAAGTGCTCGTCGCCTACGCGATCAAGGCCAACTCGAGCCTCGCGATCCTCTCACGCCTGGCAAGCATGGGCTGCGGCGCCGACATCGTCTCCGGCGGTGAGCTCCGGCGATGTCTTCAGGCCGGCGTCGACCCCGACAAGATCGTCTTCAGCGGCGTCGGCAAGCGAACCGAGGAGATCCGCGCCGCGCTCCAAGAGGGCATCCGGGCGATTCACGTCGAAAGCCCCGACGAGCTCGCGCTCATCGCCGAGGAGGCCCGGCGACTCGGCGTCCAGGCCACCATCGGGCTGCGAATCAATCCGGACATCGACGCCGAAACCCACCCCTACATCGCGACGGGGTTGCACTCGACGAAGTTCGGCCTCGAGCTCGACGTCGCCCGCGCGCTGCTCGACCGTATCGTCGGCGAGAGGCACCTCCGGCTCGAATCGGTCGCATGCCACATCGGCTCCCAGCTCGCCGCCGTCGCGCCCCTCGAAGAGGCCGTCGCCATCCTCGCCCGCTTCGCGCTCGAGTGCCGCGCCGCGGGCGCTCCCGTGACCGCCCTCGACATTGGTGGAGGCTGGCCGATGGTCTACGGCGACGAAGCGACGCCGTATCCTTCCTATGCCGAATTCGCTCGGAGCATCCGCCGGGGCCTCGAAGCCGCCGGCGGATTGGACTTCGACCTGATCACGGAGCCCGGGCGGGCCCTCGTCGGCCAGGCCGGCCTGCTCGTGACGCGCGTGCTCCGTGTCAAATCGCAAAGCGACAAGCGGTTCGTGGTCGTCGACGCCGCCCTGACGGAGCTCATCCGACCAGCGCTCTACCAAGCCTACCACGGCGTCGTGCCCGTCCGCGCGAGCCGAGCCCCGGCGACCCCCGCCGACGTGGTGGGTCCCGTCTGCGAGAGCAGCGATTTCTTGGCGCGCGGCAGAGCGCTCGGCACCGACGTGGCGGCCGGCGACCTCCTCGTGGTCTTGGGCGCCGGGGCTTACGGCCGTGAGATGGCCATGGCCTACAACGCCCGCCCGCCTGTGGCCGAGGTGCTGGTCGAGGGCGAGGGCTGGCGCATCATCCGCGAACGCGCGAGCGTCGAGAGCCTGTGGGCCCTCGAGCGCTTCTGAACCCGCCGCACCCTTGAGCGGACCACCAGCAGTCCGCCCACAAGCATCGATCGCAATGGTTCGCGGTCGCCCCGGTGCCCCTGCGATACGCGCGCACCCGGTCGTGAGGCGCAAGGAGAGGTACTGGGCGGACCTGCTAGGTGCGGGCTGCCGGCGACGAAGGAGCACCGATCTCAAGCGACTCCCGGAGCGCTCGCATCCGCTGCTCCACCTCGGCCAGACGCGCAAGGGTCATGCTCGAGTTGGCCAGGAGCTCCCCGGGCACGGCGTCCCCGGAACGCCGGGCGTCCCGCGCCGCCCGCACGAGCTCGGCGATGCTGCGACTCATCTCCTCGCTGGCCGCGGTCACGAAGGCGATCAACTTCTCGCCGAACTCGTCGATGCGCGCGTCGAAGGCCTCGGCCATCTGCGCGGCGGCTTCCCGCACGGCTTTGGGGGCTTCCTCCTTCGCGCGCTGCTTCAGCTGGCGGTCGGCCCGTCCTCGGAAGACATAAGCGAGCACCGGCGCGGCGAGGGTCAGCGCCCCACCCACCGCGATGTTGGACAGGACCATCAGCGTCACCCCGAACGCCCCCACCGCGAAGACGCCCACGTCGTAGGCAAAGGTGTTGACCTCGAGATCCAAGCCCGGCGTGGACTCCCCAAGGACGGCGCGGAGCTTGTCGAGCTGCGCGCTCGCGTCGTCGCTGACGAACGCGATGGCCTCTTCGGCGATCTTCTCGAGTTGGAGCGCCAGGGCCTCCGCCTGCTCGTCGGCGAAGCGCCGAAAGCGCTCTTCGATGAAGCTCGCCAGATACTTGCGCAGGTCCTTGGCCTCTGCCTGCTCGATCTCCTCGGGAAGCTGCTCGGCGAAGCGGCGCGCGAAAGCCTCGACATCGGCACGGACGAGGGCCTTCGCCGCCGCGAGGGACTCACGAATGCGGGCGACCCGCTCGGCCGCCCGTGCCTCCGACCCCGCGAGATCCGCCTCCAGGTTGGCCAGACGCCGCTCGAGGTCGCTCTGCTCCATGGCCAACGCGCGCTTCTGGATCTCGATGCCTGTGCGCAGCGACGCCGCCGTGCGGAGCCCGGCATCGAGGGCGTTGTCGAGCAGCACTCGCCCCCGCTCCTCCTGAAGGAACGCCTGCAACTCCGACAGGAGCGCGTCCACCCCGGAGGAGCCCCGGTCGCCACGAAGGGCTTGCTCGGCGCTGATGCCGTACACCCGGGGCTCGCCCAGGAGCTTGGCGAGGTTGAGGCGCGCGTAGGCCAGGGCTTCCGCGCGCTCGTCGTCATCGAGGAGGTCCATCTTGTTGACGACGAAGACGACCTTGTCGCGCGATTGGGATAGCAGCCGGCTCGCGACGAACTGCCGCTCACTCTCCTTGAGGATCTGTCCGGCGTCCAGGAGGAAGAGGATGGCGTCCGCGCGCGGAATATAGCCGTAGGTGATCTCCGCCCGCGCCTCGTTCAAGTCGTTCA
>JALVDI010000032.1 GCA_027009115.1 Polyangiaceae bacterium
CCGACCCCCAGCACCCCCAACGGCCAGAACGAACGCCGGGGAGGCGGAGGCGCGCTCGAAGCGGGCCGAAGGCTTGGCATGCGCGGCGCGAGGGAAGCCCGAGGCATCCGCACGACGAAGGGGGCGAGCGCTTCGCGCAGCTCCCGAGCTGTCGCCGGGCGCTCGAGGGGGTTCTTCGACAGACAGCGATCGACCAGGGCCGAAAGCTTCGGGTCAAGACCCGGCACGATCTCGACGAGGGGAAGATGCGGCTCGGTGCACGCCGCGACGATGACCGCGTGAGAGGTCTTCCCGGAGAAGGGGCGCTCTCCACTGAGCGCCTCGTAGATCATCACGCCCACGGCCCACACGTCCGTCGCGGGCGTAACTCGGCGGGCGTCGAGGGCTTGCTCCGGGGACATGTACGAGGGCGTCCCCATCGAGGTGCCCGTCATCGTCATCCCGTCGGCGGTGGTGTCGCGGGCGATGCCGAAGTCGAGGAGCTTCACCGGAGACGGACCGCCGGAAGTGACGAAGATGTTCGCTGGCTTGAGGTCTCGGTGGATGACGCGGCGCTCGTGCGCCGCCGCAAGGGGCACGAGGGTGGCGTCGAGGAGAGCGAGGATCTCTTCGGGCGACGCGAGTGGGTCACTCATGCGCTCCTCGAGAGTGCATCCGTCCAGGAGCTCCATGGCGATGTAGAAGCAGTGATCGCCCTCGCCGAAACCTGCGTCGAGCACCTCGACGATCCCTGGATGTCCGAGCTCGGCGGTGACGGCAGCTTCGCGGCGGAAGCGCTCGGCGATGCCCTCATGCGCCGAACGATCGAGGATCTTCAGCGCCGCGTACCGGCCGGTGATGGCGTGCCGTGCCACCCATACCTCGCCCATGCCCCCCTGCGCGAGGGGCCGCACCCGCTCCCAGCGTCCGCCGACGAGCGGCGCCTGAGCCGGCGAGGCGGGCACTGCGGACACGAGCCTCACGGGGCGAGCTCCATCGCAAGGTCCTTCGGTCGAACGGCCCCATGGCTTGAGCGCAGCTGGGGACGTCTCTCAAGCGGCGTCGCGTGCGCCGGTCTGGACCCGCCAAAGGGCCGCGTAGAGCCCGCCGGCGGCGAGGAGCTCGTCGTGGCGTCCGCTCTCGACGATCCGCCCTCGGTCGAGGACGTGGATGCGATCGGCGCCACGGACCGTGCTCAGGCGATGGGCGATGACCAGGGTCGTCCGATCCCGCGCGACCCGTTCGAGGGACCGCTGAATCGCAGCCTCCGTCTCGTTGTCGACGGCGCTGGTCGCCTCGTCGAGGACCAAGATCGGCGGGTCGCGAAGGATCGCCCGCGCAATGGAGAGGCGCTGCCGCTGGCCGCCGGAGAGCTTCTGCCCGCGTTCGCCGACGACGGTGTCCCAGCCGCGGGGCAGCCGCTCGATGAACTCCATCGCCTCCGCAAGGCGGGCGGCCTCCTCCAGTTCCTCCTCGGTCGCGTCCGGCCTCCCGAAGGCGACGTTCTGCCGCACCGTGCCGTGGAAGAGGAACACGTCTTGGGCCACCAGCCCGATCGCTCCGCGAAGAGCGGCGAGGTTCAGCTCACGGACATCGACCCCATCGACGAAGATCGCTCCCCCGTCCACGTCGTGCAGCCGCAGCAAGAGCTTGACGAGGGTACTCTTGCCGGAGCCCGTAGCACCGACCACGGCGTGCGTCTCCCCCGGTCGGATGTCGAGGTCCACGCCGCGCAGCACCGCGTCGGCCTCCCCGTCGCCGCCTTGGTAAGCGAAGCGCACTCCCTCGAAGCGGATGGCGCCCTCCACTGGCCCCAAGGACCGCTCCCCCGACACCAGGGTCGGCCGCTCCTCGAGGAGGTCGAGCAGCCGGCGCGCAGACGCCATGGCGCGCTGGTAGAGGTCGAAGGTCTCCCCCAGCCGCGTCAGCGGCCAGAGCAGCCGCTGGGTGATGTAGACCATCACGCTGTAGGTGCCGACCTCGAGGCCGCCTTCAAGGGCAAGCGAGCCACCGAGGAGGAGCGCCGCGGTGAAGCCGAAGAGGATGGCCATGCGGATCAACGGCACAAAGGCCGAGCTGACCCGGATCGCCCGAGCGTTCGCCTCACGGTAAGCAAGGGAGAAGCCGCGGATCCGTTCGGTCTCCCGGTCTTCTGCGGAGAAGGCCTTGATGGTGGCGATGCCGCCGAGATCGTTCGCCAGGGAGGCGTTCAAATCTCCGGCGCGGGCACGCACGGAGGCGTAGTGAGGCTCGAGACGGCGCTGAAAACGGAGCGACCCCCAGAGAATGATCGGGATGGGCAGGAACGCGAAGGGCGCCACTGTCGGCGCCAACGCCACGAACGTCGCGCCCACGGCGAAGACGGTCGTGAAGGTCTGGATGAGGTCGTTGGCGCCGCGGTCGAGGAAACGCTCCAGCTGGTTCACGTCGTCGTTGAGGATCGCCATGAGACCGCCGGTGGAGCGATCCTCGAACCACCGCATATCGAGGCACTGCACATGACGCCAAGCGTCCATGCGCGCGTCGTGCTGAATGTCCTGGGCCAGACCGCGCCACAGCACCTTGAAGAGGTACTCGAAAAGGGATTCGAGCACCCATACACCGGCGTTGAGCGCGGCGAGGGCAACGAGCTGCGACGAGAGCGACTCGATGCCCAGAGCCTCGGCCAGAAAGGACCCTTCTCTCCGGACGACGATGTCGACCGCCATCCCGATGAGAAAAGGCGGCGCGAGATCGAAGAGCTTGTTGGCGATGGAGCAGAAGGTCGCCAGCCCGATCCGCCGTCGGTATCGGCGAGCGTAGCGTAGGAGCCGAAGCAGGGGATGGGCGCTCATGGCGAAGTTATAGGCCAGAGGCTCCGAGGGCGTTGACGTGACCGCGGAAGCCCGCTAATTCGCTTATTGACCTCTGTTCAATAACACGCGGGGACCATGGGCAGCACACGAACGGGCGACGATGAGGAATTCCCGATCGCGATCATCGGCGCCGGTTTCGCCGGCATCGGCACGGCGATCCGGCTGCTGCAAGAGGGGATCGGGAGCTTTACGATCTTCGAGCAGGCCGAACGGGTGGGTGGAACCTGGCGCGACAACACGTACCCCGGCTGCGCCTGCGACGTGCCGTCGCACCTCTATTCCTTGTCCTTTGATCAGAACCCGCGTTGGACCCACGAGTTCAGTGGTCAAGCCGAGATCCTCGCCTACCTCGAAGACGTCGTGGCGCGTCACGGTCTGCGTCCGTTCATCCGCTTCGGCGCCCGCGTCGAGGGCGGCCGCTTCGACGAGTCCACGGGGACGTGGACGCTGAAGATCAGCAACGGGGAGGAGTTCCGCGCACGCGCCGTGATCGCAGGCGTGGGCCCCTTCGGCAACCCCGCCATCCCCGATATCCCTGGCCGCGAACGTTTCGAAGGCGTGCAGTTCCATTCGTCTCGCTGGGATCACAGCTACGATCTCCGCGGCAAACGCGTCGCGTCCATCGGCACCGGCGCGAGCGCGATCCAATACGTGCCGGAGATCGCCAAGGAGGTGGACCGTCTGACGGTCTTCCAGCGCACGGCGCCCTGGGTCTTCCCCAAACCCAACCGTCCCTACAGCGAATGGGCAAAACGCGCCTTCGAAGTCGTCCCGGGTCTTCAGCGACTCTACCGGAGCGGCATCTACTGGTCCTGGGAAAGCCGCGCGGTCGGCTTCGTGCGTTACCCCGAACTGCTCAGGCCGGCGGAGTGGCTGGGGCGGTGGCACATCCGCCGGAGCGTGAAGGACCCTGCGCTGCGCGCGAAGGTGACGCCCGACTTCAGCGTGGGCTGCAAGCGCGTCCTGGGATCGGACGATTGGTACCCCACCCTGCAGCGCGACAACGTCGAGCTGGTCACGGATCGCATCGTGGAGATCGACGAGGGGGGCATCCTCACCGCCGACGGCCGCCGGCACGAAGTCGACGCCATCGTGTGGGGAACAGGTTTTCGGGTCACGGACTTCCTGCTGCCGATGCGCATGCACGGCCTCGGAGGCCGCGAGCTCAGCGACGCCTGGCGCAACGGCGCCGAAGCCTACTACGGCATCGTCGTGTCCGGCTTCCCGAACCTCTTCATGCTCCTGGGCCCGAACACGGGCCTCGGACACAACTCCGTAGTGTTCATGATCGAAGCCCAGATCCACTACGTCCTGGCGATGATCCGCCGCCTCCGGGACGAGGGGCTCGCTTACCTCGACGTCAAGCCGCTTGAACAGCGCCGCTTCAACGAGACGATCCAAGAGCGCATGAAGCGCACCGTCTGGCTCACCGGCTGCCAGAGCTGGTACCTCGACGCGAGCGGGCGCAACTTCACGCTCTGGCCGGGCTTCACCTTCGAGTACTGGCTGCGTACGCGCCGACCCGACCCGAAAGCCTACCTGGCGATGCCCCGAGTGGCCCCCGCGCGACGATCGAGCGCCCCCAGCCCGTCGCCCGGTGCCTGAGCATCATCCAGTGGGCGCGGAGCCATCTTCGGGCTCGGGCGGAGGGGGCGCTCGCAGCGACTCCAACCCTTCGTGGAGAGCGATCCGGAAGCCCTCGTCGGTGCGACAGCCGACGACGCGCGACGGACCCATCTCGGGATCTGCCCTGAACTGCCAGCAGGTTCCGCCGACGCCCGGCACGCTCACCTCGGCAGCCTCGGAACAAAGCGGCCCGCCACGCTCGCAGGAGTGGCGGTAGACTTCGAGGCCCTGATCGTCGATGCGGCAGGCCGCGCGCCGGCTACGCTCGCCCACCGATGGCAGGAACCAGCGCTCCAACTCGGGGAGCCGCCCCTCGTCCTCGGCCAGGGCGCAGGCGGCCTTCACCGCAGCGAGCGTCGACACGAGGGCTACCCGCACTTCCTCCTCCGGGGGGTGCTCGACCGCTTCGAGCGGCTCCGGCGGTGGTGGCGGCGAGGGGCACTCGCAGTCCGCGTACAGCCCATCGGGCCCGCAGCTTTGGCGACCGTTGCGCTCGACCCCCGGGCACGAACAAGGCCGGCTACGACCTGGCTCGCACTCGCCGGAGGGACCGAGCAGCCCGCATCCCAGGACACCGAAAGAGAAGGCAAGCAGGGAGAAGGCGGAGGTGCGTGGCATGGCGGGCAAATCTTAGCAGTCCGCCCCAGTGCCGACGGGGATGAATCTCCAGCACGAGCATCCGCCGGCCCAATGCACCCGGAGCAGGAAACCTTGGGGATGCTCGAGGCGCGATACGCCGCGCGGAGGCGTGCTCGCTCGAGCAACAGCCCGCTCCAGTCCCTCTTCGCGCGCCTCACGGCCGAGAGCGCGCCCTTACGCGGCGCCTCGCGCCGACCGCGTCCGCCAGGGTCGATACTGGGGCGGACTGTTGAGGTCTGGGGCACAATGTTCCTGGTCGTGCGGGGTTGCGCTTGGGAGGAGCACGCGCAGCACGACGGCCCACTCGCTTGGAGAACGTACAGCCGACCCATAGGTTCGATGGCCGAAGGCCACACCGCCCACAAGGGAGCCTTTGTCCGCCCTGGAGGAAACCTTCGATGAGCAACTCGCCCTTTTCGTCCGATGTCCTCGGTGCGCGCGTTCTTCTCCTGCTGCTCCTGGCGGGCGCTTGCGGAGGAAACCGAACGATGGGCGACGCCGGCGACCGTCCGGATGCCATGGACGCCGGCGACCGTCCGGATGCCATGGACGCCGGCGACCGTCCGGATGCCATGGACGCCGGCGACCGTCCGGATGCCATGGACGCCGGCGAGAGCGAG
>JALVDI010000033.1:0-5000 GCA_027009115.1 Polyangiaceae bacterium
ACCCCACCAGGCCCTTGGCTACCTCACCCCCGCACAGTACCTTCGACAACACCACCCCGATTTCGCCCCCCAGTCTCATATGTCCTGAACCAGGACAGCCTCGGCCTGCCTGCCCGGCAAGAATGATGGAACGTTGCCTCCGCTTCCGCCTGAAGAACCTTGCCTCCGCTTCCGCCTGAACACGTCGAGCACCCGTCCGCGAATGGTGGCCCGTGGCTTCTCCGGAGGTGCGGGTCGGGTGTGGGCCGCGCGGAGCTTCCGACGAATGAGCGCTGGCGAGCCGAGAGGTGGAGAGGGATAAGAACCGAGCTCGACGTGGATCCCGCCCCGCGCGCGGGCCACGTCGAGCGCCTCGTCGGGCACCGATCCTTCAACGGGGCGAACGTCTTCGATTCCGAGGTCCAGCTGTGACCGCCTGCACGAACCCTTGGAACCCTCACGCCACCCTCCTGCTCTTGTTTCATCTGCTCTCGCTGGCGGCCTGCGACTCGTCGTCGACCACCGCCGACGCAGCGCCGCGTGACGCAGATCGGGTCGACTCCGGAGGCGTCGACGCGGGCCCGCCCGACGCTGCGCCCGCAGACGCGGGGTCGAGCTGCGCCCGGCTGTGCGCGTGCTCGGATCATAACGAGCCCAGCGTCTTCGAGCTCCAGCTGATCGAGATGCCCGCCGACAGCTGGTACGAGGCACCGGGGACGGCCATGCGGGAGGTCTGCGTCCCCGACTCGGTGGGGGTTCGGGGAGTGGTCGGCTGCGAAGCCGTCATCAGCGCCTGGAGCGGAGGTGCCTACGACTCGACGCATCACCGGATGTGGATCTGGGGTGGAGGACACAACGACTACTGGGGCAACGAGCTCTACGCCTTCAACCTGCGGACGGGTCGCTGGAGTCGGGAGACCGAGCCGAGCGAGATCCCCGCAGGCGGCGATCCCGCCGCTTTCCTGAATCGTGACCCCCTGCCCGATGGCCGGCCCGCCGCTCGTCACACCTACGATGGCCTCGAGTACCTGCCGGATCGGGGCGCGCTATTCGCCCACGGCGGCTCTCGCGCGCTGGATGGCAACGCGACCGCGCGCACCTGGTTCTTCGACGACGCCGGCTGGCGCATGGGGGCCGACGGTCCCGGGGGCTATGCGCTGGCGAGCGCCTACGACGCCGAGGGGCATCAGCTCTTCGTGCACGCGGCGGAGGCTTTCTTCCGCTACGACCTGGACGCCGACGCGTGGAGCCCGCTTCCGGGCTTCGACGTGGCGCCGCTGTGGCCACGCTACGCCGTCTCCGGGGACAAGACGGGCGCCATCGACTCTCGACGGCGCCTCTACTGGAGTGTGGGTTCCGGTCAGTTCTTCGTGTGGGACATCGCACGATCCGAGGTGGTCACGGACGCGTGGATCAGTACGGGAGGAAGCACCTACAGCAACGCGGAGCAGGTGCGTGACTATCCGGATCAGCGTGTCGAGAGTGGCGGCGGAAACGTCTTTGACGCGCCGGCACCGGGCTTCGCCTACGACAGCGCGGCCGACGCGTTCGTGGCTTGGCCCAACGCGGGCGCACCGTGGATCCTGGACCTCACGAGTCTGCGCTGGTCGATGGGCTCCGCGGAGGGCGCTCCGACCTCTCACGCCTCGGGCGGAACCTATGGGCGTTGGCGCTACCTACCCGAGTACAACGTCTTCATCCTGGTCAACGCCGTGGACGAGAACGTGTGGTTCTACAAGCACACGGCGGGGTGCGGACGATGAGCCGCCGCGAGACTTTCCTGTCCCCGGTGTGGGTCTGCGCTTGGATGCACAGGCCCGGCGCGGCCCGCGCACCTCGACGCCTCCATGGACGGATCCGATGGATCGGCGACTCGCGAGGTATGCGGCCCGACGGGCGTCTGCGCGCAGCTCGAGCTCGTGGCGCCCGAGCTGCGAGAAGGCGACGCGCCGCGTGCTGGGGTGGAGCCCGTGGTCGTGGGCGTCCCGCTGGAGGCCTCGGCGCACGTCCGAGAGGTCGCTCAGCTCGGGTTGCGGGGTGCCCGGCGGGCGCAGTTCCGCGCGCTGACGCCACGCCGATGGCAGCGTGGCCTGGGTGCTCGTCAGCTTCTTGCCGGAGGTGACTGCGCTCCACGAGGGCGTCGAGCTGGTAGCCGGCGGGCGCCTTTGGCGGAGATCCCCTGGCGGTCGAGGACGCCGAGGGCGTGCAGGTCGACGCGGGCGGCGCCCGCTTTCACATCGGCGCCGACAGTGGACGGATCGTCGACAGTGTGGTGGTCGACGGCGAGCAACGCCTCCTCGACGCCAGGGTGTTCTTCGACTCGCTCGGGGCCCGGGGCGATGCTCACGCTGGAGGAGAACGGCCCGCGAGCGCCGTCGTGCGCCCCCGCACAGTACCTTCAACCGCACCACCCCGATTTCGCCCCCCGTCTCATAGGTCCTGAACCACGACAGGTCCAGACGCTTGTAGAACACGTCCCATCCACCCGCTCAGGAGCGCCCAGAGCCGGTCGAAGCTCAGGTGCATGTTCACCGGCTCGAGCGCAACACCTCGACGTCCTGCGGGATCATCGTACGCCTCCCGTTGACAAGAGCACCTCCAGCACACGACGCAGCGTGCCGGTCAGGATGGCCGCCTTTCGGCGGGACTTGCACCCACAAGACAATGCCCACCAAAGCGAAACCCCGCCTCAGTGATGAGACGGGGTTTCATAACTCCGGCGGCGTCCTACTCTCCCACAGCGTCTCCGCTGCAGTACCATCGGCTCTGGAGGGCTTGACTTCCGAGTTCGGGATGGGATCGGGTATGACCCCTCCGACATTGCCACCGAAAACCTTAGAAGCTTCGAGTTTTTCCAGCGCCCCTAGGGCGCTCACCACGAACTCTGCAGCGTGCCGACGAAGTCGGCGCTCCATGCTAGGAGCCGCTCCGGGCTGGGAGTTCTTGCTTCCAACCCTGTCCTCGAATCAAGTGTTCGACTCGTACCTTAGAAATAGGTCAAGCCTCACGGCCTATTAGTACCGGTTAGCTCCACGCATTCCTGCGCTTCCACACCCGGCCTATCACCACGTAGTCTTCGTGGGGCCTTTAGGGACCTTGCGGTCCGGGATACCTCATCTTAGGGCCGGCTTCCCGCTTAGATGCTTTCAGCGGTTATCCGTTCCGCACATAGCTACCCGGCGATGCTCTTGGCAGAACAACCGGAACACTAGAGGTGCGTCCAACCAGGTCCTCTCGTACTATGGTCAGCTCCCTTCAAGTATCCTACGCCCACGGCAGATAGGGACCGAACTGTCTCACGACGTTCTAAACCCAGCTCGCGTACCCCTTTAATTGGCGAACAGCCAAACCCTTGGGACCTGCTCCAGCCCCAGGATGGGATGAGCCGACATCGAGGTGCCAAACCGCGCCGCCGATATGAACTCTCAGGCGCGATCAGCCTGTTATCCCCGGAGTACCTTTTATCCGTTGAGCGATATCCCTTCCATATGGAGATACCGGATCACTAAGGCCTGCTTTCGCACCTGTTCGACCTGTCGGTCTCACAGTCAAGCTCCCTTATGCCTTTGCACTCTACGGCTGGTTTCCAATCAGCCTGAGGGAACCATCGCGCGCCTCCGTTACTTTTTGGGAGGCGACCGCCCCAGTCAAACTGCCCACCAGACAGTGTCCCCGACCCGGATAACGGGCCTGGGTTAGAAGCCCAGAACAGCCAGGGTGGTATTTCAAGGGCGACTCCATCGAGACCGGAATCCCGACTTCGCAGTCTCCCACCTATCCTACGCAGACTGTCCCGAGCTTCACTGCCAAGTTGCAGTAAAGGTTCACGGGGTCTTTCCGTCTTGCCGCGGGTAGAGGGTATCTTCACCCCCAGTACAATTTCGCTGAGTCGCTGGCCGAGACAGTGGGAATGTCGTTACGCCATTCGTGCAGGTCGGAACTTACCCGACAAGGAATTTCGCTACCTTAGGACCGTTATAGTTACGGCCGCCGTTTACTGGGGCTTCGGTTCGAAGCTTCGCCCGAAGGCTAACATCTCCCCTTAACCTTCCAGCACCGGGCAGGCGTCAGACCCTATACGTCATCTTACGATTTCGCAGAGTCCTGTGTTTTTAGTAAACAGTCGCAATCCCCAGGTCACTGCAACCCGCCTCCGCTCCAGACGCGAGGTCCTTCACGTACGCGCGGGCACACCTTCTCCCGAAGTTACGGTGCCATTTTGCCGAGTTCCTTAGCCAGCGTTCTCTCACGCGCCTTGGGATTCTCACCCCGCCCACCTGAGTCGGTTTGCGGTACGGTCGCCATTGGGGCTCCCTACGCAGATTTTCTCGGAAGCATGGGATCACCGAGTTTCGGGCCCGGAGGCCCACCTCATAACATCTCAGCATTGATTCTGCGTTTGTGGCTATCGCCTCCTACAGAACCTGCCTACATGCTTGAACCAACAAAACCAAACTGTTGGATCGGCCTACCCTTCTCCGTCCCTGCTTAGTTCAACGCCGTCAATGACGGTGTAGGAATATTAACCTACTTCCCATCGACTACCCCTTTCGGGCTCATCTTAGGGGCCGACTAACCCTCGGGAGGATGATCCTTCCCCGGGAAACCTTGGGCTTACGGCGACAGGGCTTCTCACCCTGTTTATCGCTACTCATGCCTGCATAAGCTCTTCTCAGACCCGACAGTGCTCCTCACGGTACACCTTGTATCTGTCTGAGAATGCTCCGCTACCGCTCTAGAAAACTAGAACCCGAAGCTTCGGTACCACACTTGAGCCCCGTTACATTTTCGGCGCAGGCTCGCTCGACCAGTGAGCTGTTACGCTTTCTTTAAAGGGTGGCTGCTTCTAAGCCAACCTCCTGGCTGTCTGAGCGCTCCCACATCCTTCAACACTTAGTGTGGATTTAGGGACCTTAGCTGTCGATCTGGGCTCTTTCCCTCTCGGCTACGGACCTTATCACCCGCAGCCTGACTCCCAGGCAGTTGTCCTCGGCATTCGGAGTTTGATTGGGTTTGGTAAT
>JALVDI010000033.1:10000-18021 GCA_027009115.1 Polyangiaceae bacterium
CGGACAGGCCTGCGCGAAGGACGGCCGGCGACCCCTGCGCACATCCCCGTAGAGGGTGAACTGCGGGACCACGAGGACCTCTCCGCCCACGTCCACGACGCAACGCGACATCTTGCCGGCGTCGTCCTCGAAGATGCGCAGGCCGGCGAGCTTCCGCACCATGACGTCCACGTCGGTGTGGTCGTCCTCCCGCCCTGCGCCAAGGTAGACGAGCAGACCCTGGCCGATGGCTCCGACGGTCTCCTCGTCGACATACACGGAAGCCTTGCGGACTCGCTGGGCGACGGCGCGCACGGGGCGATCCCTACCACGAGCCTCCGGAAGGGGCACGGCGCCCTCGAACGCTCCTCTGGCGCTTCCGCCAGCGGCCCGAATATGCGACCTCTGGAGGATGAAACCTGTCGTTGGCCTCACCGGAGGCATCGCCTGTGGCAAGAGCACCGTGGCGCGCATGTTCGAGGACCATGGCGTACCCGTCGTCGACGCCGATCGCCTTGCTCGCGAAGTCGTCGCACCGGGCACCGAAGGACTCGCCGCGGTTGTGGAAGCGTTCGGACCCAGCTTCCTTTGCCCCGACGGCTCTCTGGACCGCGAGAAGATGGGAACGCACATCTTCCACGACGAAGAGGCTCGACGCGCGCTCAGCGCGATCGTCCACCCCCGGATACAGCGAGCGACCGTCGAAGCGTTCGGGAGACTGCGAGACCACCCTGCGCCCTACGCGATCTACGACGCTGCCCTCTTGGTCGAGAACGGGCAGCACCGCATCTTCCCGGCGCTCGTGGTCGTACGTGCCGACGAGGCCACCCAGCTCGCCCGGCTTCGCGCCAGAGACGGCCTGACGGCCGAGGCAGCGCAGGCGCGCATCGACGCGCAGCTGCCGACAAGAGCCAAAGTCGCCGTGGCGGACTACGTCATCGACAACGACGGTCCGATCGAAGCGACCGCTGCCCAAGTGGCCGACGTCCACGCCCAGCTCGTCCATCGCTTCGAGGAACGATCACGATGACGGCGCTCGTCACCGGCTTCCCGTCGTGCTTCTTGGCCACGCGTGTCGTCCAGCGGCTCCTCGACGATGGCCAGGAGGTGTGGGCGGTCGTCCGGCGCAAATCCATGGAGCACGCCGAGCGCCTGCGCGCCGAGATGTCGCCCCACGAGCGGCGCCGCCTTCGACTCCTCGAGGGCGACAGCGCCTGCATCGACCTGGGTCTCTCTGGGCGCGAGTTCCAGATGCTGACGCGGGAGGTGGAGCGGATTCATCACTGCGCCGCGGTGACTTACCTCCGTGCGACGCGCGCCGCGGCCGAGCGCACGAACATCGGTGGGGCCCGGGAGGTGCTCGAGCTCGCCGAGGCCTGCCGGCGTCTCGACCGGCTCGTCCACTGGTCGACGGCGCTGGTGTCCGGCACCCGCCGGGGGCGAGTCCTCGAAGAAGATCTCGGTCCCGGACCGGGTCGAAACGCCGTGGAGGAGACGCGCCGGCGCGCCGAGCGCATCGTCCGCGAAGCCCGTGACCACGTACCCGTCACCATCCTCCGGCCGTCCATCGTGGTTGGTGACTCCCAGACGGGCGAGATCGACCGCCTGGAAGGGCCCTACCTGCTCGTACGGCTGCTCTTGAACGCTCCTCCCGACCTGCGCATCCCCATGCCGGGTCGCGGCAACACGCTGCTCAACATGGTGCCCATCGACTTCGTGGTCGACGCGGGTTTCGCGCTCGCGGCGCACCCGCGCTCGGCAGGACGCACCTTTCACATCGTGGACCCGGACCCGCTCCCCGCGCGGCGCGTGTTCGACCTCATCGCCGAGAAAGCCCAACGCCCGGCGCCCCGAGGATACGTACCCACGGGCATGGCCACGGCCCTCATGCGAACGCCCGGTCTGGAGCGCCTCGCGAACATCCCCCGGACGCTCCTCGAACAGCTGAGCGCCGATGTCGTCTGGGACGACCGCCAGGCGCGCCCCATCCTCCGCGAGGCCGGGGTGCAATGCCCTCCCTTCGAAGACTACGTGGGCAAGATGGTCGCTTTCGTGCGCGAACAGCAGGAGCGCCGGCGCGACCCAGGCGCTCTGGGAGTGGATGAGCTGCGTTTCGAGGATCAAGATGTCTCGCTCGATTGAGCCGGCGCGGCCGTGATGCACCTCGCTCCGGGGTCGGGCGGGGCCACGAGACGCCGTTTGCCGTCTTTGCTCCGCAGGCCGGTCGGATCCGGAGAGTCGAAGTCGCGGTCCCAACGCTGACAGGTCACGGCCTTGTGCTTCTGATCGAGGCCTTCGCAGTAGTTCGTGAAGTAGCAGCGCCGAACCTCGGTGCCGCGCCCCAATCGAATCTTCCGGAACCAGTCCGGGTCGGCGAGTGTCTGGCGAGCCGCCGCGACGATGTCGGCGTCGCCGCGCTCGAGGATCGCTTCGGCCTGCCATGGCGAGCAGATCCCGCCAGCCGTGACCACCGGCACTTCGAGACCGGCCGCCCGGAGACTTCGGCGAATGCTCGCCGCCAAGGGGACATTGCGCCCGAAAGGGCCCGGCGGAGCGATGCGAACCGTCGGCATGCACTCGTGCCCGCTCGGGCCCGTGTACGGGTAGGCCGCCTCTCCTACCCGCGGCTGCTTCGCGTCTTCGAACTTGCCCCCCTTGCTGAGCGAGAGAAAGTCGAAGCCCGCCTCGGCGAAACGGCGAGCAAAGTACGCGGCGTCCGCCAAATCGCTCCCCCCTTCGATGACCTCGTCGCCGAGAAAGCGTACGCCGACGACGTAGTCACCAACGCGGTCACGAACCGCTTCGTAGACCTCGAGGGGAAGGCGGGCACGCGCCTCGCGGTCGCCTCCGTATCCGTCGGGGCGTGTGTTCCGCGCCGACAGGAACGACGCCATGGTGTAGGCGTGCGCGTAGTGCAGTTCCACCCCGTCGAAGCCTGCTTCCTTGGCACGCGCGGCGGCGTCCGCGAAAAGAGTGGGAAGCGCTCGCGGCAGATCTCGGATGTGAGGGAGGTGCAGGTCCGTCACGCGCTCGCGGTAGCCCATGCGCAGCGCCTCGAGCTCCCGTGGAGGGAGCCACTGACGCAACGACTCCTCAGAAGCGGCAACGAGCGCTTCGCGTAGGGAGTGCTCGTCGAGGCCTGCAAGCTCGGATGGCAACCTCGAACGCAGGGTCTCGTCCACGGCGAGGAAACGCCGCAAGAACACGTCGCGAGGTGGCCGCCGCCTGATGCGGAGGAAGTCGATCAGCTGGATGAAGAGGCGGGTGTGTCCCCCGGAGGCCTCGCGGACGGCGCCGACGAGCGCGCTCAGCCCTTCGATGAAGCGGTCGTCCCCAATACGGAGGAGCGGCCCGCTGGGCACGTCTCGGATACCCGTCGCTTCGACCACCAAGGCTCCCGGCTGTCCTTCGGCGAAGCGGCGGTACCAAGCCAGGACCTCGGGCGTGACGTAACCTTCCTCGCTCGCCCGCCACGGCACCATCGCAGGAATCCAGGTGCGTGTTTCGAGATGCAACCGACCGATGGACAGCGGCTGAAACCAGCGCATCGCCGCCGCCTCCTCACGGCTGGGCCAGCGGGCGATCGGGAGCAAACGGGCGTGCCGCGCGTCGGGCTTCACGAGCTTCTCGGTACCAAGCCGCAGCAGCGATGCCAAGGCATCGGTCGGCCAGCGGTCGCGAGCACGCTCAGCGTCCGGCGACGGTCATGGCACTCACTCGGAACGTGGGGCTCGCGGTCGCCGTGCGCAGATCGAGGTCGCTCGCCACCGCGTCGATACGCTTGAGCAGTTCGTCGATGTTCAGCGAGATGGTCACTTCGCTGACCGGCTGCGCCAACTCGCCGCCTTCAATGAGAAAGCCGGACGCGCCGCGGCTGAAGTCTCCGGTGACCGCATTGAAACCGAAGCCCATCATCTCGGTCACGTACAGCCCCCTCGGGGTGTCCGCCAGGAGCGCCTCGCGAGAGAGGTCGCCGGGTTGAAGGACGAAGTTGGTTGTCGAGGGGCCCACCCCCCCGCTGGCGCCACGACTGGCGCTCGCCGTGGACTGCATCCCGAGCTTGCGTGCTGCATAGGTGTCGAGGAGGTACGACCGGAGCACGCCCCCGTCGACGACCACGTTGCGACGGCTCAAGAGGCCCTCGCCGTCGAACGCCCGGGAGCCGGGCGCCTTGGGAAGGAGTGGGTCGTCGACGACGCGGACGAGCTCGCTGGCCACCTGCGTGCCGAGGCGGTCGACGAGGTAACTGCTCTTGCGCCAAATCGCCGACCCGTTGACGCAACCTGCGAGCAGACCGAGGATGGCGCGTGCCGCATCCGGATCGAAGACGACCGGCATCTCCTCCGTCGCGAGTTTGGTCGCACCGAGCTTGCGCAAGGTACGCCGCGCCGCCTCCTCACCGACAGCCTCGGGCGCCGCGAGGTCTCCCAGGTGACGTTTGGCGTCCCAATGGTACCCTTGCCGCTTCTTGCCGTCCGCGTCGTCCGCGACAGGGTTCACGACCAAGGACGCGTACGTTCCCTCGGTGGATCCGACGAAGCCGCCGCTCGTCACCAAAGCGCTGCCGCCGGCAGCGCGGCTGAAGGTCGCCCCCTCGCTGTTGGTGATGCGGGAGTCGAAGGCAAGCGCCGCCGCCTCGCCGGCACGCGCGCGACGCAGAGCCTCGTCGGCTTCGAGAGCCCCCATCTCCGGATCGAAGGTGTCGAGCGGTGGCCACTGTTCGGGCCTGGAGAGTTGGTCCGGGTCTGGAGGGCCCGCGAAGGGATCCTCGCTCGCAAGACGCGCCAACTCGATCGCGTCCTCGACGAGCCGACGCCGGCCGAAGGTACTGAGATCGCTCGTGTAGGTGACCGCGACGCGCTGACCGAGCATCACGCGGAGTCCGAGCGAACGTGAGCCTGCCTCCTCGACGAGCTCGGGCTCCCCGAGGCGCACCTTCGCGGACAAATGAGACCCGCTCCGCGCCACTGCCTCGGCGACATCCGCCCCGGCCTTGCGCGCGGCCTCGACGACCTGCGCTGCGGCATCCTCTAGCTCCTGGAGCTTCATCATCCCACCTGCGTCCCACCAACGGTGACGGCGCTGATCTTCACGGTCGGGCATCCGACCCCTACCGGCACGGACTGGCCCTCCTTGCCGCAGGTCCAAATGCCGTCGCTGAACTCGAGATCGTGACCCAGCATCACCACCTTGCGCATGACGTCGGGACCGCTACCGATCAGGTTCACCCCCTTGAGAGGCGCGGTGATCTTGCCGTCTTCGATCAGATAGCCCTCCGTCAACGAAAACACGAAGTCGCCATTGCTGATATCCACCTGGCCTCCGCCAAAACGCTTCGCATAGACCCCACGCTTTACGCTCTTGATGATGTCGTCCGGATCGTCCTGGCCAGCCAGCAGAGCCGTGTTCGTCATCCGCGGCATGGGATGGCTCTTGAAGCTCTCTCGACGGCCGTTGCCGGTCGGCTTCGTGTCGAAGAATTGCGCGCTGTGGCGATCCTGCATGTAGCCGCGGAGGATACCTTCCTCGATCAAGAGCGCACGCTCGGGCACCAGCCCCTCGTCGTCCACGTTGATGGAGCCACGGGCATGGTGGAGCGTCGCGTCGTCGACCACCGTGCACAAGGGGCTGGCGACCTGCTGACCGATTTGGCCGCTGTAGTTGCTGGTGCCCTTCCGGTTGAAGTCGGCCTCGAGCCCGTGGCCCACGGCCTCATGCAGCAGAATCCCCGAATCACCGGGCCCGAGCACGACCTCCATCTCGCCGGCGGGCGCCTCCACCGCATCGAGCATCACGAGCGCCTGACGCACAGCCTCCCGAGCGTGGTCCTCGGGACCCTTGCCGGGTTGCTCGAAGTATTCGAGCCCAAAGCGACCTCCACCGCCGGACGAGCCCGCCTGGCGCCTGTCCCCCTTCTCGACGATGGCCCGGACCCCGAAGCGCAGCAGCGGCTGAGTGTCTCGCACGAAACGCCCCGTGCTCGTGGCGATGAGGATCTCGCGCATCTCCTCGTGGAAGGACGCGGTGACCTTCGCTACGAGAGGATCGGCGGCGCGTGCTGCCGCGTCTGCCCGCTGGAGGAGTGCTCGCTTCTCCTCGCCTGCGACGTCGAGGCTCGGCATCTCGATGGGGTAGCGCTGGGGCGGCGTGACGGCGGCAACGGGCTGGGGCGGTGCCCCTCCACCCGCGGCGACCTGAGCGGCAGTCTTCGCCGCATGCTTCATCGCCCCGAAGTCGAAGTCCTCCACGTAGGCGTAACCCGTCGAGTCTCCGTGCATGACGCGAACGCCGAGGCCCATCGCCACGAAGCGACCGGCCGACTTGAGGATCCCCTCGTCGAAGGCGTAGCTTCCGCTGACGGCGTACTCGAAAAAGAGGTCTGCGTAGTCGCCCCCGTGTTCGAGAGCGACGGCGAGTAGTTTGCGCGCGATTTCGGCATCGATGGGCGAGGTGCCCTCGGAAGCGAAAGGTGCGAGATATCGCGAAGTCATGGGCCAGCGCACTCTAAGGCCCTCGCGCGCCCGAGGAAAGGCCCGGCGGTACCGCGCGCGGTCGCCATCGACGCGTTCCTGAGGCGACCCGAGCGTGGTATCTTGCGCCCGATGCAGGAACATCAAGAGGCCATGGTCAAATCCCTGGTGGCGGTCGCGTGGGCGGACGGGCGCGTCGAGGACGAGGAGCACGAGGTCATCGAGGCCCTCCTCGCTGCCTTCGAGATCGAGGGCCCCGATGCGGACGCGCTTCGAGAATACGCCCAGACCCCCCGCACCCTCGATGAGATCCCGCTGACGGACCTCTCGGCGAGCGACCGTCGCATGCTCCTGCAGCACGCGGTGATCCTCACCTACATCGACGGCGAGCAGTCCGAAGATGAGAAGGCCCTGCTCGATGAGCTCGTCCGGCGCTTGCACATCCCTCCAGACGAAGCGAGCGAGCTGGTCGACGCCGCCGAGGGCCGAGCCAAGCGGCTTCTAGAGCTGATCTGAGCATGCGCTTCCTGGCTTTCGTCTCAGCCCTCGTCGCGTTGGGCTGCGGCGACGACGTGCCTTTGCCGGCCGATGCGGGCGAGCGCGACAGCGGGCGCGATGGTTCGTCTTCCCCGGTGACGTTCACGGTCGCGACCTGGAACGTCGAGAATTTCTTCGACGAGGTGAACGACCCAGAGACCTTCGACGAGGTGCCCTCTCCGTCGGAAGTGGCGCGCAAGATCGAAAACGTCGCGCGGGTGCTTCGAGCCCTCGACGCGGACGTCATCGCTCTGCAAGAGGTCGAGAACACCGCGCTCCTCGACCGACTGGCAGACGGCCCCCTGTCCGACATGGGCTACACCGAACGGCACCTCATCGACTCGTTCGATCCCCGCGGAATCGACGTCGCCTGCCTGGCCCGCGTACCGGTCACGAACGTCGTCAGCCATCAGGGCGAACGCTTCTCCGGAAACGGGGGCGAGTATTTCTTTGCCCGAGACGCCCTCGAGATCTTCGCCGAACCCGGCGGAGTGCCCGTGATCGTCATGGTCCTCCATCTGCGCTCGATGCTCGACGGGGGCGACGATCATCGACTGGCGGAGGCGATGCAGGCGCGCCGTATCGCCGATCGCCGGTACGAGATGGGCTTCGCGCGACTCCTCATCGCTGGCGACCTCAACGACCTGCCCACTTCGGTGACGCTTCAAAGCATCCTCGAGTCCGATCGCTGGACCAACCTGACGGAGGTCGTTCCGGACGAGGACCGTTGGACCTTCACCTTCCGTGGCCGGCGACAACAAATCGATTACCTCATCGGGTCGCCGGAGCTGACGCAGGAACGCGGCGAGGTCCGCATCATCCACGGCCCCGAAGTCGACGCAGCGAGCGACCACAGCCCCATTCGGGCGTCGTTCGTACTCCAGCGGTGAGGGTCAACGACACTCTCCTGCTCGATGCGGGCAACACGCTGATCTACCTCGACCACGACGCGGTCGCGGAGCTGACGGGCCTCGACGCGTCAGCCTTGCGGAGCGCGGAGGGCGCTGCGAAGCGTGCTTACGAGGCGACGCTGCG
>JALVDI010000034.1 GCA_027009115.1 Polyangiaceae bacterium
ACGTCCAGGAGGACCGGGCGCTCGATCTCGCCCCGCGCCAGCCGCCGGACGAGGGCGTCGTGGACCGCAGCCTCGGCCTCCGGAGCCAGGGGCTCTCCAGCCCAACGCAAGAGCGTCTCGTCGTCGGCCACTCCGTCGAGAGCCGCGGGCAGGGTCTCGTGGCTGACGTCGCCGAGGAGCGCGTCGAGTTGCGGACCCGAGAGGTGGACGACACGCTCGAACTCGACGAGCGCCTCGCGGGCCCCATGGTAGGCCAGCAGCCAGCAGCCGTGGATCGCGCCGAAGCTGATCGCCGGGTCGAAGTACAGCGTGCCCTCGACGAGCCTCGGCTGCGCTCCGGCCTCCACCTCGTCGAGCATCGCCCGCAAGACATGGCGCGCGGCCGCCACCCCGAGCTCGCGATTCTCGGTCGCGCGCGCCACCGCCTTGGTGGGGAATCGGCGCACGGGGGTCAGGAGCGCGTGGATGACCTGCGACTCATTCATCGCCAGCGGCATATAGCACTGCTGTCCGAAGGGCTGTACGATCTGCGTTTTGCTGCTATGCACAGCCACACGCGCGACGAAACGCGCGAGAAGCGAGGAATGTTGTTCGAAGAGTATGAAGCCACCCCGAAGTGCGAGCGGGCATCGTGAGTCGGAACGAATACGGGGGCGGTAAACGCGCACGGGAGGCCGAAAAGGCGCGTAAGAAGCGTGAGAAGGCCAAGCGTCGAGAAGCCCGACGGGACCGACCGAAGGGCAGCTTCGAGGTGGTGTCCCAAGAGGAGATCACCGGCGATCTCCGGTCCATCGAGGAGGTCTTGGCCGACGTCCACGACAAGGGACCACGTCAGGCGGCCTCGGTGCCCGCACGCCTTTTCGTCGGAGGCCTTAGCTGGGACACGACCGAAGAGAGCCTGAAGAAGGCCTTCGAGAAGTACGGGCCCGTCGCCGAGGTGTTCATCGTGAAGGACCGCGACACGGGCCGATCCCGCGGCTTCGGCTTCGTCACCATGGCCAACCGCAAGGACGCGAAGGGCGCCATCGACGGCTTGAGCGGCGCGGAGGTCGACGGGCGGACCATCGTCGTCGACGTCGCCACCGACCGCCGCTGACGACCGTCCATCGTCGGACCTGGGGCGGGCCGCGGCCCATCTCAACAGCGATCGTCGATCGATCCGTGCACTGGTCGGGACCGGTGGCGCGTCCGCGAGGCGCGGGAATGCCGAGCATTCTCGAGCCGAGAGGATGGCGGCAGCGGGCGTGCGCCGACCGCACAGCGGCGACGCGGGGTTCTTGAGAGGGGCTGTAACCCGCCGTCGAGCTCAGTTCGCCGACGCCTTCTTCGAGCGGCTCGGTTTCTTGCGCTTCGTCTTCGAGCTCGCCTTCGTCTTTGTGCTCGCCTTCGTCTTCGTGCTCGGCGAGTCCGACTCCGTTTCCGCTGCGACCAGCTCGTCTTCGGGAATGGGCCACGCCATCTCCGGCGGGATCTCCGGCGGCTCCCGGCGGAGCACCCAGCGCATGAAGAGCACCGAGAACACGAAGAAACCGACGGCGGCGTACTGAGCAGGGGTCAGGCCCCAGAAGCGCACATCAGGGTTCGACACGTCGGTCGCGCGCAGAAAGTCGAGGCCGAACCGGATGGGCGTGTAGAGCATGGGCAGCAGCGCCACGAAGAACCCGGTGGGCCGCTCCTGCCGCGTGCGCAGCTTCCAAAAGAGGGCGAAGGCGAAAGCCGACCAGAGGACCTCGTAGAAACCAAGGTCGTGTCGGGCCTCACCGACCACGCCGTTGTAGTCCGCCACAGCGAGGAAGAAGTCCGTCTTGGCGCCCGGGTGGTCGTGCACCACGAAGCATCCCATCCGACCGAAAAACCACACCGCCGGAAAGCACCAGCAAGCACATTCCGCCAGCCCAAGCGCGGGGAGCTTGCGCCGCTGCTTCCACACCCAGACCGCGAACGCCGCGCCGATGAAGCCGCCGAAGCTCGACAAGCCCAACCAGCGGCCATCGACGATGCTGCCCACCCCCGCGGCGGCAGCCAGAGCCATGGCGACACCGATGATGGCCGCCGAGCGCACGCCGGTCTCCTTGGTGAGTTGGACGAAGACGAAGAGACCGCCGAGCAGGCCTGCCGCCAAGGCGATCGGCTTGGAGACGACCTCCACGAAGACATCCCACTCGTAGAAGATGCCGTTGAGGACGTAGCAGGTCACCAGGCCGATGACGGTGACGTGGGTAATGAAGTCCGCCGTCACCGACGGGCGGATCCCCCACTGCTTTCCCTGCCACTCCGCGAGCCGGGAGCCGACGAGCACGCCGATCGCCACCAGGATGCCGAAGGGCTGAACGGGGACTGTCTCCAGGCCATAAAGGTGCGCCGCAACGCCGCCGACGACCGCAAAGAGCGCTGTGGACATCGCCTGCTCCCGCCACTGCGGGCGCAGAGCCGCGAGCGCGCAAAGGGCCAGCACACCACCGACGAGGTGCGGCAGAGGCACGTCCCACTGCTCGAGCTTGAACCAAGGGATAAAGAGAATGACGCCCATGAGGGGCGGAGCCTAGCAGGAGGCACCGGCGGCGCGAGCCCCCCTCCCCGGCTACTTCGCTGCCGAGGGCGCCGCGTTGACGAGGTCGACGATCGCATCCCGCACGACTTCCGTTCGCCCTCGGATCGGAAGCGAGGGACGATGCACCAGATGGAGCACGCTCGTGCCCATCGCCTCGGAACAACCGAGGCCTTCGAGGCCCTGCCCGCGCCCGACCACGACCGGGAGCACCGCGGCGTAACGCCCGGTCCGCACGGCCTCGATGGCGACCTGCATCTGAGCCACCCGCAGCCCAACACGCCGCGGCCGATCCAGAGGCCAGGCGTCCGGGGTCTGCCCCCGGGGGTCGACGAAAGGCGCCACGAAGGTCAAGGCCTCGAGGGGCGCCTGGCCGCCGGGCGCGACAAAGACGTCGTGTTCGAGGGGCTGCAGCCGCGTAAACGTCAGATCGTCGGCCGCCGCGGCGTCGTCGACGAGGGCCAGGTCGAGCTCTCCGCGGCGAAGGGCGGCGTTGACGGACGGCCCCGTCACGGCGTGCACGTGGACGACCAGGTGCGGGTGCTCCTCCGCGAGCCGCTCGAGCAGGGGCAGCACGTAGAGCGGCGCCAAGGGCCCCGGGACCGAGACGTGAACGGGCCCGCGATGGCCGCCCCCCTCGACGGCCAGGAGCCCTTCGTGGACCATGCGCATGGCGTCTCGCACCGCCGTCGAGAACACCCGCCCGGCGTCGTTGAGATGCAGCCGGCGGCCGCTGCGCTCGAAGAGCGGCCGACCGATCTCCTCCTCCAGCAAGCGCACGGTGCGCGACAGGGACGACGCTGCGACTCGGAGCTCCTGAGAGGCGGTGGGGAGGTGCTCGGTCTCGGCCACGGCGCGGAAGGCGGGAAGCCACGACCAGAGCGCCGCGATACGTCGAGCGCGCTCCACAATCGTTCTCCTTTTGCGAACGTATTATCACAACTATTCGCATCTTGGAAACGTTGTCGTGGCTGGGCGGTAGGGCCCCCGGGCGCACTTGGACGCCCAAGGAGACACAGCTCATGATTCGACGACTTGGACTCTTGGTGCTCGCCCTCGGGGCGGGTTGTGGTGACGACGACGGCATGCGCGCCCCGGACGCAGGGGGCGGGGTGCCGGACTCGGCGGTGCCGGACTCGGCGGTGCCGGACGGGGGCCTGGACGCGGGGGCCGCACGCACGCTGACGCTGAGCTTCGACGGGCTGCCCTCCCTCGGCGACGGGTTCGTCTACGAAGGCTGGCTCATCGTCGACGACGCTCCGGTCAGCAGCGGCCGCTTCGTCGTGGACGAGTCGGGGGCCCTCGACCCGGCGACGTTCTCCGTCGCGGCCGACGACGCCGACGGAGCCTCGATGTTCGTCCTCACGATCGAGCCCGCGGTGGGCGACGACCCCGCGCCCGCCGCGACGCACGTCGTCGCCGGGGCCATCGCGGCCGGCAGCGCGACCCTGAGCATCGACCATCCCGCGGCCCTCGGGGACGACTTCACCGCCGCCGCGGGGACGTTCATCCTTGCGACCCCCACGAGCGCCTCGATGGAGGACGACCAGAACGGCCTGTGGTTCTTGGCGATGCCGGGACCGAGGCCGAGCCTGGAGCTGCCCACGCTGCCGGACGGCTGGGTCTACGAGGGCTGGGTCGTCGACGTGAGCGGCGACGCGCCCGTACCGACCTCGACGGGCCGCTTCCGCGCCCTCGACGCGGCCGACTCGGACGGTGCCGGCCCAACGGCGGGTCCACAGCCGGCGCCGCCCTTCCCTGGGCAAGACTTCATCGACCCGGCCCGGGACCTGACGATGAACCACATGGCGGTGATCAGCATCGAGCCGGACCCGGACGACTCCCCCGCGCCCTTCCGGCTCAAGCCGCTGGCGACAGCGATCGGCGCTTCCGTCGGCGGAGCGAACCCGCAGACGCTGAACAACGTGATCGGCGACAACGCCATCCGCGGCACCCTCCGCCTGGACTGAGCGGCCCTTCCCGCGCCTTGGCGATCCGCGCCAGCCGCTCCGCCACGGTGTCGGCTGGCGTGGGGCTGCCCCCGATTCGCCAGCGCGCCGAAGGCGCCTGGTCCCCCCTTGAACCGCCGGGGTTCAGCCGCTGCTCCGAGCCGTGGGCGCCAGCAGGGACACCGATTCGCCAGGGCTCGTGGACGACCGTCCGGGCGACCTCACGGTGCTCGGCGCTCGCTCCAACCGCCCAGGAAGAGGGACAGCGGCGAACGCGGCCCTTCCCTGGACAGCGAGGTCCGCGGCCCCCTCAGCCTGAACGCATCGGTCCCTCGCGCGCCGCAATGCGCGCTCGCGCCAGCCGCTCCGCCACGACGTCGGCGGGCACGCGCTCGCGCTCCGCGTCGGCGAGGATCCGCTCGGCGGTGGCTTGGAGCCGGTCCAAGAGCGGGTTCAGGTCGCGCACGCCCATCCGCGTCTCGGCGACCCCCTTGAGCACAGCGCCCGCGGAAGAGACGACGTCAGGCACGTGAACGACCCCACGATCGACGAGTACCTGCGCGGCGGACGCATCTCGGACGATGTTGTTGGCGCCGCCGCAGAGACCCCAAGCGCGCATGGTCTGAGCTTCTTCGGCACCGAGAACGCCCCCTGGCCCGCAGGGACAGAGCACGTCGACCTCGGCGCGGAGGATCGTTTCGGAGGGAACCACGCAGGCGCCGAGCTCCTGGGCCAACGCCTCCGCACGCGCGCGGTCCACGTCCGCGAGCTCCAGCTCGACGCCGGCCGCCGCCAACGCGCGCGCGACCGCCCGGCCAATCGCGCCGCACCCCTGCACTGCCACCTGGAGGCCTCCAAGGGAACGCCCGCGCCTGGCCGCGACGGAACGAAGGCACCGGACGAGCCCTGTGGCCACGGCGCCTGCGAGGGCCTCTTCATCCGTTCGAACCCAGCGGGTGCGCCGGGCCACGGCGGCGAGATCCGTGGCGCCCGTCCCCAAGTCCCCGGCGGCGAGATAGAGCCCGCCGAGCTCATCGATGCGACGTCCGAGCACCTCGAAGGCAGCCTCACGGCGGAGCCCCGGGTGTTCGAGGACGACGGTCTTGGCGCCGCCGGCGTCGACCCCCGCCAGAGCGCACTTGAGGGTCATGGCGCGGGCGAGCGCGCGGGCGTCGCGGTAGGCCTCGGCCTCGCTG
>JALVDI010000035.1 GCA_027009115.1 Polyangiaceae bacterium
GAAGCTGTCATGACCCTTGGCGCGGAGCGCTTCGGCGAAGAGCTCGGCCTCCTCCTCGCTGCGGTAGCTGACGACCTGCAGCGTGTAGCGACCGTCCTCGCCCACCCGCCCCCGCTGGCGTGGCTCTGGCGCAGGGAGGGCGGCGGCCACGAGCGGATCGCGTCGGCTCGCCTCGCTCAACTGCGCGGCTTCGCCGGTCGCCGTCGCGGCTGCGGGGAGCACCAACGCGGGGGCTGCCACCACCGGTTGCACGGGGGACGCGGCGAGGGAGTCGTGCTCGGCGGCAGCGGCCGCCAACGCGGCGGCCACCTCCGGGCGCTCGTCCCCGAGGAGCGTCGTGGGGAAGGTCAGCTCCTCGGGGTCGACGACGAGGGCTTCGGCCGGCTCCTCTTCGTGGGCGAGGGCCTCGGCCGCGAGCGATTCGGCCTGGTCGAGAGCCGCAAGCGGATCCTGCGCCTCGGCCGTCGCCGGCTCCGGCCCCTCCAGAAGGGCCGCCATCCCGTAGACGAGGGTCAGGGTGAGCAGCGCCGCCAGCACGAACGCGCCCGCTCGCCGGAAGGTGTGATCGTCGCCCGCTGGGTCTCGTTCCTCGATCTGCTCGAGATCGCGCATCGCCGTATCCATCGAGTCCTCCCGATCGGCGTTCGCCCTGCCGACCGATCCCGGGTGTACGGCTATGTACTACATGTAGTCAACAAAGCGACGAGTAGGTTTATATCGGTCTCCGGATGCGCTCAGCGTCCTGGAGGACGGGGCACGAGGATCTCCACGAAGCGGCTCGCGTCCGTCCCTATCCGCTGCCAGACGAGGATCGAGTCCCCCACGTCCGCTTCGAGGCGCAGCTCGAAGGTGCCGAGGTCGCTCACCGTCCCGATGACCCCGGTTTCCAGCCGCTGGTTGTAGGCCAGGACCATCGCCCCTTCGATGGCGCCATCGCCGGTGACCGTGACGAATCCGTCCGCGTCCGGTGCCGACGAGAGGGCCGAGGGCGGGGGGATGGGAAGCGTGGGGGCAGACGCGCTGGTGCACGCCGAAGCCAGCAAGAGCACGCCGAGGAGCGCAGGGGAGGTTCGCATGGGGGCGGATCCGGCAGGTTGCAAGGAGGATGCGAGGGACGGCTCCCCGCGACTTGGAGTCGCCCGGGACCTTCGCGTCTTCCATTGTGCCAACGAGGTTGGCACGGATGCGCCCGATTGTCCTGCTCGCGTCCTGCTCGGACGAGGTTCGTGGATACTTAATTAACCGCGCGTGCGCGTGCGCGCGCGAAGTGATAGTGTCCGGCCCCCGTTGCTCTGTGGCGGGTTGCCCCAGGAGGACCCTTTGGCCGAGTCCATGAAGCTCCCTGTCAGCATCGAAGACGAGATGCGTCGTTCGTACCTCGAGTACGCGATGAGCGTCATCATTGGGCGCGCGATCCCGGACGTGCGCGACGGCCTCAAGCCCGTCCATCGTCGGATCCTCTACTCGATGCACGAGCAGAAGGTGGCGTGGAACGCGGGCTACAAGAAGAGCGCCCGCATCGTTGGCGACGTCCTGGGCAAGTACCATCCGCACGGCGACCAGGCGGTCTACGACGCCCTCGTGCGCATGGCCCAGGAGTTCTCGATGCGCGTCCCCCTGGTGGACGGGCAGGGGAACTTCGGCTCCGTGGATGGCGATCCCCCTGCCGCGATGCGCTACACGGAGGTGCGGATGTCCCGCATGGCCTCCGAGCTGCTCGCGGACATCGAGAAGGAGACCGTCGACTTCGGGCCCAACTTCGACGACTCCGAGCAGGAGCCCCTCGTCCTGCCCAGCCGCGTGCCCAACCTCCTGGTGAACGGCTCCGGCGGCATCGCCGTCGGCATGGGCACGAAGATCCCGCCGCACAACCTCCGGGAGATCGTCGACGCCACGATCCGGCTCATCGACGACCCGTCGTTGGATGTCACCGACCTCATGCAGGACGATCCGGAGACCGGTCGGCTCGGGGTCAAAGGCCCGGACTTCCCCACCGGCGGCTACATTTACGGGCGGGGCGGGATCGCCCTGGCGTACCGCACGGGGCGCGGCAAGATCGTCATGCGCGCCAAGGCACGCATCGAGGACATGGCCCGGAGCAAGGGCCGCGAGCAGATCGTCATCACCGAGATCCCCTACCAGGTGAACAAGGCGGAGCTGCTCAAGAAGATCGCCGAGCTCGTTCGCCACAAGAAAATCGAGGGCATTAGCGATCTACGCGACGAGAGCGATCGGGACGGGATGCGCATGGTCATCGAGCTCAAGCGAGACGCCCACGGCGAGATCGTCCTGAACAACCTCTACCGCATGACCGCGTTGCAGAGCACCTTTGGTTACAACTGCCTGGCCATCGTCGGGCAGCGGCCGAAGGTCCTGAACCTCAAGGAGACCCTCGGGCACTTCATCGAGCATCGGCGCGACGTGGTTACCCGCCGCACGCGCTTCGAGTTGCGGCAGGCGAAGGCGCGGCGCGAGCTGGTCGAGGGTCTTGGGATGGCGGTCACGGAGGTCGATCTCGTCGTCCGGACCATCCGGGAGTCGCGCGACCCGGACGAGGCGAAGGCGCGACTGATGGCGCTGCCGCTCCGCGGGCTCGAGGAGTTCGTGCGGCGCGCCGGGCGGCCGGAGGACGAGATTGCCAAGGCCGCGGAGCGCACCGACTACCGGCTGACCGAGCGGCAGGCCAAGGCGATCCTCGAGATGCGCCTCAGCCGTCTGACGGGCCTCGAGCGCGAGAAGCTCGCCGCCGAGTACGGCGAGCTTTGCGAGACGATCCGCCGCCTCGAGGCGATCCTCGCCGACGAAGGGCTCCTGATGGCGGTGATCAAGGAGGAGCTCGAGGAGGTCCGCGAGAAGTATGGCGATGACCGTCGCACCGAGATCGTCGAGGCGGAGGGGGACCTCTCGATCGAGGATCTGGTTCCCGACGAAGAGGTCGTCGTGACCGTTTCGCACCGCGGCTACATCAAGCGCGTGCCGCTGTCCGAGTACCGCGCTCAGAGCCGCGGCGGAAAGGGGACGCGGGCGATGAGCACGAAGGGCGAGGACTTCGTGCAGTGGGTCTTCTCCGTCAACAATCACGCGCACCTGCTCTTCCTCACCGACAAGGGCAAGGCGTTCACCCGTCGCGTGTTTCAGATCCCGGAGCAGGAGCGCTCTTCCCCGGGGCGTCCCGTCGTGAACTTCGTGGGGATGGATCCGTCCGACCGGGTCGCGGTCATCTTGCCGATCCGCGAGTTCATCGACGACGGCTATCTGCTGACCCTCACGCGAGGCGGGAAGGTGAAGCGTACCGCGCTCAGCGCCTACGCCAACATCCGCAGCACGGGCATCATCGGGGTCGCTGTCCCGGAGGACGACGAATTGCTCACCGCGCGTGTGGTCGCCGATGGCCAGTCGGTGATCATCGGCACCGCCCACGGCATGTCGATCCGCTTCGACGTCGGCGACGTGCGGCCGATGGGCCGCGACTCCATGGGCGTCAAGGGCATCGAGCTGCGCGAGGGTGACCGCGCCGTGAGCATGGACGTGGTCGAGGACGAAGGGCGCCAGCAGGTCCTGTGCATCAGCGCCAACGGTTACGGCAAGCGCACGCCGCTGATGACCCGCGGCGAAGATGGCGAGGTGCAATCCGACCGCTCCTTCAAGATCCAACGGCGTGGGGGCCTCGGCATCGTCGCGATGCAGACGAGCGAGCGCAACGGTGAGCTGGTGCGGCTGCGGCTGGTCTACCCCGAGGAGGGGCTGATGGTCATCACCGATGGCGGGCAGGTCATTCGGACGCGTGTGGCGGAGATCCGCGAGACGGGCCGCAACACCCAAGGCGTCATCGTGATCCGTCTGCGGGAGGGCGAGCGCGTGGTGGACGTCGAGCCCGTGCCCGCCGAGGAGGCGGGCGACGCCGAGCTTCCGGACAGCGAAGGGAGCGCTGAGGCCCTCGCGGACAGTGGCGAGGTCTCCTCCGCGGCTCCGGTCGAAGAAGAGTAGGGCACATCGGAGGACTCTTCGTCGCTCCTTCGCGGGCTTGACGCACGCCCGCCAACGGCTCACCTCGAGCGTGCGCGACGTTGCCTCGGCTCACGGATACCGCATTGGGCGCACCCAGCTTAGGGATCGATGGGAGGATGGCTGCTGCGATGTCCCCCAGGGTGAAACGGGCTTCTCGCTGGCGCGTGAAGGGCGTATCGTTGGGGGCGGTGCACCGAGAAGGCGACAGCGCCGGGGTGGCGAGCGTCCGCTCGCTTCCATCGACGGCCACCGGGTTCCCGGGGGCCTCGGATGAGAGGGGTCGATGACATCTCCCGTCCTCGGCATCGACCTGGGCACGACGAACTCCGTCGTCGCTGTCGCGGACGACGAGGCCATCCACGTGTTGTCGGGTGCGGACGGGCAGCGGCTGATTCCGTCGGTCGTCTCGTTCCACCCCAACGGCGAGGTGCTGGTGGGAGCCGCCGCACGGGACCGTCGTTTGCTCGACGCGCGGAACACGATCTTCTCGGTCAAGCGGCTGATCGGTCGTCCTTTCGATAGCGAGGAAGTGCGGCAGGCACAGGGGCGCTTCCCGTTCACGCTTCACCCGAGCGCGACCGGTGGTGTCCTCGTCGAGGCCCGCGGTGAGAAGTACACCCTCAGCGAGATCAGCGCCTTCGTCTTGCGGGAAGTCCGGGCCATCGCCGAGGAGCGCCTGGGTCGGCCCTGTTCGCAGGCGGTCATCACCGTCCCAGCCAACTTCAACGAGCTCCAGCGCAGCGCTACGAAGGCGGCGGGGCGGGTCGCCGGGCTCGAGGTACTGCGGATCCTGAACGAGCCCACGGCGGCGGCCCTCGCCTACGGTTACGGGCGAGGCTCGCACGAGCGGATCGCCATCTTCGACCTCGGCGGCGGCACCTTCGACATCACCATCCTCGAGCTCGCCGGGGAGGTCTTCGAGGTGCTCGCGACCGCCGGCGACACCTACCTCGGCGGCGACGACGTCGACGCGCTCGTGGCCGAGCAGATGGCCGAGGCGTTTCTCGCGCACCACCGCTACGATCCGCGGCAAGATCAGCAGGCGTTCGAGCGTCTTCGGGCCGCCGCCGAGTGGGCAAAGTGTCAGCTGTCCACGGAAACCGAGGTGCAGCTTCGCATCGAGGAGCTCGCCTACGGCGACGGCGGCGTCTCCCTCGACCTCACCTTCGGCCTTACCCGACAGGGCCTCGAAGCGCTGGCGATGCCGCTCTTGGCTCGGGCCTTCGATGTCTGCGAAGAGGCGATGCGGGTTGCCGGGATCCGTCCGACGCAGCTCGACAACGTCATCCTGGTGGGTGGCTCGACCCGGATGCCCCTCGTGCATTCCATGGTCGAAGAGTACTTCGGCCGCGCGCCGCTCACGAACGTCGACCCCGACCTGGTCGTTGCCCAGGGCGCGGCGATTCAGGGGCGGGCGCTCGCGACGGCCCGGGCCAAGAGCCGCCTGGGTCGGGTCCAACTGCAGCGCGTGCGCAAGCGGACGGGGTTGTCGGCGCCGCGGGTCGTCGAGGAGCGGGCCGGGGCGCATCGTTCCCACGACCGCTTCGACGAGGCCCCGACGCAGGTGCGCCCGAGCAAGCCCCCTCCCGCTCCGCCCCCACCGCCGGCAGCGGCCGCCCGAGGCTTCATGGACGAGCCCACGCGGACCGACCAGGCGGTCCCCTCGAGGCCCA